>NZ_VHLC01000095.1:0-35631 GCF_006547355.1 Myxococcus sp. AB036A
GGCTGGCGCACCAGGGCTTCGACGTCCAGGTCTTCGAGAAGACGCAGGGACCGGGCGGGCGCTGCAACCGATTGCAGGTGGATGGCTTCACGTGGGACCTGGGCCCCACCATCGTGCTGATGCCGGAGGTGTTCGAGGAGACCTTCCGCGCGGTGGGCCGCCGCATCGAGGACTACCTGACGCTGCTCAAGTGCGACCCGAACTATCGGGTCCACTTCCGGGACGGTTCGGATGTCACCTTCACGTCAGAGCTGTGCGCCATGGGCCGCGAGCTGGAGCGCGTGGAGCCCGGCAGCTACGCGCGCTACCTCGCCTTCCTGGCCCAGGGCCGCGTCCAGTACCGAACGAGCCTGGACCACCTGGTGGGGCGCAACTACGCGGGCCTGCGCGACTACCTCTCGCCGCGCGTGCTCGCGCGCATCTTCCAGGTCCGCGCCCACCGCCGCATGTACGGGGACGTCAGCCGCTTCTTCCAGGACGAGCGGCTGCGCGCGGCGATGACCTTCCAGACGATGTACCTGGGCGTGTCGCCCTACGCGTCGCCCGCGGTGTACGGCCTGCTGCCCTTCTCCGAGCTGGGGGTGGGCATCTGGTTCCCCAAGGGGGGCCTGTATGCCATTCCCCAGGCCCTGGAGCGGCTGGCGCGCGAGGAGGGTGTGCGCTTCCACTACGGCGCGCCCGTGGAGCGCATCCTCACCGATGGCGGCCGGACTCGAGGCGTGCGGTTGGAGGGCGGCGAGGTGGTGGAGGCGGACGCGGTGCTGTGCAACGCGGACCTGCCCTACGCGTACGAGAAGCTGCTGGACCCGAAGGCGACGACGCTCAAGCGCAAGGAGAAGCTGCGCTACACGTCCAGCGGCTACATGCTCTACCTGGGCATGAAGCGGCGCTACCCGGAGCTCTTGCACCACAACGTGGTGTTCGGCCGGGACTACAAGGGCTCCTTCGACGACATCTTCGAGCGCTTCCGAGTGCCGGAGGACCCCAGCTTCTACGTCAACGCGCCCACGCGCACCGACGCGTCCCTGGCGCCCGAGGGCAAGGACGCGCTCTATGTGCTGGTGCCCGTGCCGCACCAGCACCCGGACCTGGACTGGAAGGTGGAGGGGCCCAAGGTCCGCGCGAAGTTCTTCGCGCGCATGGCGGAGCTGGGCTTCCCGTCGCTGGAGTCGGACGTCGAGGTGGAGCGCGTCTTCACCCCGGATGACTGGGCCGGCACCTTCAACCTGGCGCGTGGCAGCGCCTTCGGCCTGTCCCAGAACTTCACGCAGATTGGCCCCTTCCGTCCGTCCAACCAGGACGCGCGGGTGAAGAACCTCTTCTTCGTCGGTGCTTCCACGCAGCCGGGGACGGGGCTGCCCACGGTGCTCATCTCCGCGCAACTGGTGACGGAGCGGCTGATGACGTGGGCCCACGCGCAGGGCGTTTCGCTGTCGCCTCGGACGGCCGCCGCCACGCCGCTGGAAGGGGTGGCCGCGTGAGCCCGTCTGTCGACAAGGCGCTGGTGGAGCGCGGCTATGTGCTGGCGAAGCAGGTGACGCGCCATCACGCCAAGAGCTTCTTCTTCGCCTCGTACCTGCTCTTCGGCTTGCGGCGGAGGGCGGCGTTCGCGCTCTATGCCTTCTGCCGGCGGCTGGACGACATGGTGGACGGGGACGACGCGGCGAGCGCGGCCGATGCGTTGCCGGTGCGGCTGGCGCGGGCGCGGCAGCGCGTGGCGGAGCTGTACCTGCCCATGCCGGAGCTGGCCTCGCGCGAGCTGGGCCCGCCGGCGGACCGGGTGAAGGGCAGCGAGGCCGCGACGCCGTGGGATGCGCGGGAGTTCGCCGCGCTCGAGCACACGGTGCGCCACTTCCGAATTCCGGAGCAGCCCTTCCAGGACCTCATCTCCGGCATGGAGATGGACCTGACGAAGCACCGCTACGCCACCTGGGCGGAGCTGGACCTCTACTGCTACCGCGTGGCGGGTGTGGTGGGGCTGATGCTGACGCCGGTGCTGGGGTGCTCGGATGCGGCGGCGGTGGAGCCCGCGGCCGACCTGGGCCGGGCCATGCAGCTCACCAACATCCTCCGCGACGTGCGCGAAGATTGGGAGCGCGGCCGGGTGTACCTGCCCGCCGAGGAGCTGGCCGCCTTCGGATTGTCGGAGGACGACTTGCGGCGCGGACAGGTGGACGCGCGCTGGCGGTCCTTCATGCGCTTCCAGGTGGAGCGCTCGCGGGCGTACTACGCGCGGGCGGCGGCCGGGGTGCGCTACCTGACGGGCTTCGGCAGTCAGCGGATGGTGCGGCTGATGGGCGCCATCTACGGCGACATCCTGCGCGACATCGAAGCGCGCGACTACGACGTGTTCAGCGCCCGGGCCCACGTGACGACGCGCCGCAAGCTCGCGCTGGCTTCCGCGGCCATGGTGCGGCCCGCCGCGGTGCTGCCCGCTCCCCAGGGCGAGGTGCGCATGCCGCTGCTCCCCACCAGGGCGGGAGGGTGAGGGCGTCATGCGTGGCGAGGGAATGAAGACGCCGCTTCGGCGACGCATGGGAGGTGGAGCATGAAGCGCACCCGCGTCGCGGTGGTGGGCGGCGGCATCGGTGGACTGACGGCCGCCGGGCTGCTGGCGAAGGACGGGCATGAGGTGACGCTGTTCGAGCGGGGCGCCTCGCTGGGCGGCAAGGCCCAGGCCGTCACCGTGAATGGCATCACCCTGGACACGGGACCCACGTTGCTGACGCTGCCGCACCTGGTGCGTGGCACCTTCCAGCAACTGGGCGCCGAGGACCTGCTGCCGCGCTTCACGGAGCTGGAGCCGCAGTGCGCCTACCGCTTCGAGGACGGGTGCGACTTCACGGCCTACAAGGACGTGGAGCGGATGGCGGAGAGCGCGGCGGGTGTCCGTCCGGGTGAGCGCGACGGCATCCGCGGCTTCTACACGGAGGCCGCGGCCATCTGGCGGGCCGCGGGCGAGCCATACCTGGAGGCCCCCTTCGAGGGCATGGGGGGCTTCATGACGCGCGTGGCGAAGCGCGGCGTGGGGGCCGTCCTGGCGGGGATGAAGATGGGCACGCTGCACGAGCTGGCGGCCCGGCACTTCAAGACGGACCACCTGCGGCAGTACGTGGGCCGCTTCGCCACGTACACGGGCGCGTCACCCTACGCGGCCAGCGCGGCCTTCGCGCTGATTCCCCACATCGAGCATGCCTATGGCGTGCACCACGTCCGCGGCGGCATCGGCGCGCTGGTGGATGCGCTGGGGCAGGCCGTGCGCCGGCTGGGCGTGCGCATCCACCTGGACACGCGGGCTCGCTTCGAGCGCACGCGCGAGGGCTACCAGGTGGGCCCGCAGGAGGGCACGGAGCGCTTCGACAGCGTGGTGGTGAACGCGGACCCGCTGGAGCGGCTCGCTCGCGCGGAGGAGCCGCTGGCGCTGTCTGGCTTCGTGTTGCTGTTGGAGGTGGAGGGCCGCATGGCTCTACCGCACCACACGGTGCTCTTCGGCGGTGACTACCGGCGCGAGTTCGACGAGCTGTTCGGCGGACAGCTCGCGTCCGACCCGACGGTGTACTTCTGCAACCCCTCCGCCACCGACGAGAGCATGGGGCCTCCGGGCCGCACCGGGCTGTTCGTCATGGTGAACGCGCCCGCGCTGCCCGTGGACGCGCGCGGCGCGGAGCAGGCCACCCGCGACTGGGAAGCAGGCGCCGAGCGCGTGAAGGCGCAGATGCTGGAGCGCCTGTGCCGGCACTACCCGGCGCTCAAGGGGCGCGTGCGAGTCATCGGCCAGCGCTCGCCGGTGGACCTGGCCGCGCAGGGCGCTCCGGGCGGCTCCATCTACGGCTTCCTGCCGCACGGGAAGTTCGGCCCCTTCCGCCGACCGCGCATCCGCGGCAACACGCCGGGCCTGTTCTTCGCGGGCGGCGGCACGCATCCAGGCGGCGGCGTGCCGCTGGTGATGTTGTCCGGTCGCTTCGCCGCGGAGCTGGCTTCGCAGCACCTCCGGAGGGATGCATGATGTGCCTGGCGAAACTCCCCGCCTTGCCGGACGCGGCGGGCACCTACCGCTGGTTCTATGCGGACGTCACCGCGGGGCCCTACAGCGCGGTGTGCATCTTCATGCTGGGCTCGCTGTTCTCGCCCCGGTACTCGGTGGCGGCGCGGCGGGGCGGACGGCCGCTGGAGCACAGCGCGGTGAACTTCGCGCTGTACCACGCGGGTGTGCGGCGGCTGTGGGTCCTCAGCGAGTACGCGCGCGCGGAGTTGGATGCTCCGGGCCGGCTGCGTATCGGTCGCTCCACGCTGTCGTACGAGGGGGACGGCACGGTGCGGATGGCCGTGGACGATGGGACGGCGCCGTGGGGCCGGCCCGTGCGGGCGAGCCTGACGCTGGAGCCGATGACCCCTGTGGGCGAGGTGGTGCAGCTCATGCCGGGGCTGCCGCACTACTGGCAGGCGCTGGCGCCTCGCTCGCAGGCACGGCTGGAGGTGTCCTCGCTGGGCATCGAGGCGAGTGGCCTGGGCTACCACGACACCAACCACGGCGGAGAGCTGCTGGGCGCGCGGCTGTCGGGGTGGCACTGGGCTCGCACGCACCGCGAGGACGAGACGGTGGTGGACTACCACCTGCCTGAAGGTGTCGCGCCGCTGCGAGTGGTGGCGGGCGCGCTCGGAGTGCGCTGCGAACGGGGCCCCGCGTTGGTGGAGGCGCGGCCCACCCACATCACGGGTTGGGGCCTGCGCGTGCCGTCACGCCTGCACGCGGGCAACGTGGTGGTGGGACAGCCGAAGCTGCTGGAGTCGTCGCCCTTCTACGCACGGCTGGAGGCGCGCCAGGGGCCTCTGGACTCGCTGGGCGAGGTGGCGGACTTCCGTCGCTTCCATTCACCCTTCATCCGCTGGATGGCGCACTTCCGCACGCGCATGGGACGGGCGGCATGAGCGCGCTCGTCCTCGCGTCCCTGGCGTGGTGCGCCGTGGCCACGGGCTTCAGCGCGGTGGCGTGCGTGCGTCTGTCGCGCGCGCGGGCTGGCGCCGCTCCTCAGCCCGGTGCGCTGCCGCCCGTGTTGCTGCTGCGCCCGGTGGACGCGCCCACGCCTCAAGAGCTGGAGAATCTGGCGCAGTCCATCGACTACGCCGGGCCGTTGGAGCAGGTGGTGGTGTCGCCCTACCGTCCCCGGCTCGCCCCGGGCGTGCGGTGGCTCCCCAGCGATCCGCTGACGCCCAACCGGAAGGTGGGACACCTGCTTTATGCGCTGGACGTGTTGCCCTTGGGCGACCGGGTGGTGCTGTCGGTGGACGCGGACGTGGCGGTGACGGGCGCGCTGGTGGTGGGCCTGGCCGTGCCAGTGGCCGTGGGCGCCGCACTGAGCACCGCGGCGCCGCTGCCTGTAGGGCCTCGGGACGGCGCGAGCCGGGCCATGGCGGGCCTTCTGCGTTACACCCACCACAGCTTCCGGGCCCTGGATGCGATGAGCGCGGGCGCCAAGGCCGTGTGTGGCAAGGCTTTGGGCTTGTCTCCCGTGGCCGTGGCGTCGCTGCGGCGCCTCGCGGACCACATCGGCGAGGACCTTGAGTTGGCCAAGCGTCTTCACGCCCAGGGACTGGGCGTGGTGCTGAGCCGCGCCCCGGCGGTGGTCCCCCTGGACGCCGAGGTGCCCTGGGCGGCGCCCCTGTCGCGCTTCACGCGCTGGATGCAGGTGCTGGCCAGTCACCGGCCCGCGCTGTATCCCACGGTGCCGCTGCTCTTCACGCCGACGCTGCCGCTGACGGTGCTGGCCGCGGCGCTGGGGTCGCCCGTGTTGGTGGGTTCGGTGGTGGGATTGGTGGCCGTGCGGACCTTGTTGGCGCTGCGGTTGGCCGGGCTCCACGCGCCGGTGGCGGACGCGGGGCGGGCCTGCGCGGTGACGGACTGGTTGTTGGGCGAAGCGCTCTTGCTGGCGGCCTTCCTGCGCTCGCTGTGGCGGCAGGGCACGGTGACGTGGCGAGGGCAGACCTATGCGTTGCGACCCGGAGGCCGAATGATACGGGTGGCTCCGGAGCTGAGTGGAGGACCCGGATGACGTACGCGCGATTCCTCGGGCTGTTCGTGGTGGTGCCCATTCTCTTCCTGGCGTGGCGCTACCGCCGCACCTTCACGGCCAGGAGTCTGGCGCCCATGGGGCTCCTGCTCATCGTCGTGTACGCGGCGACGTCGCCCTGGGACAACCTGGCGGTGAAGTGGGGCCTGTGGGGCTTCGACCCCGAGCGCATCTGGGGAATCAAGCTGGGGTACCTGCCTCTGGAGGAGTACCTCTTCTTCGGCCTGCAGACGCTGCTGGTGGGGCTGTGGGCCCAGGCTCGGCTGGCGCGTGCGCTGGCGCCGGATGCCCAGGCGACTCGGCCCGCGGCGGAGGCGGGTGAGCGCCGCGACGGCGCGCTGACGGCTCGGGAGGTGGCGCCATGATGGAGACGAAGTGGGCATACCTCATCCACCTGTTGGGCTGGACGCTGCCGGTCATCGCCTTCCAGTTGGTGGTACTGGTGCGCCACTACAAGGAACGCTCCGGCGCGGTGCTCAAGGCGGTGCTGCCGCCGGCCTTCATCATGGGGCTGTACCTGTCCATCGCGGACCACCTGGCCATCTCCACCGGCATCTGGAACTTCGGTGAAGGCAAGCACCTGGGCGTGTACCTGGGCGTGGTGCCCCTGGAAGAGGTGGTCTTCTTCCTGATTACCAGCGTGTTGGTGTCGCTGGGCCTGGCGCTGTTCACCGGGTTGGTGGCGCTGCTGGGGGAGGCCCGGGCGTCGTGATTCACGCGGCGAAAGGCGGCCCGCTGGGCTGGGCGTGGGACCGGTACATCGGATGGAAGTTCCGCTCGGCGTTCCGGGGATTGTGGGTGCGTGGGGCGCTTCCGCCGGGAGGGCCGGGCCGGCTGGTGTACCTGAACCACTCCAACTGGTGGGACGGCTTCGTGCTCAACCAGCTCTGCCAGACGGCGGGTTGGGACGGCTACTGCCTCATGGATGAGGAGAACCTGCGCCGCTACCGCTTCCTCACGCGCATCGGCGCCTTCAGCATCCGGCGCAAGGATGCGACGTCGCCGGTGGCGTCGCTGCGCTACGCGAAGGAGCTGCTGCGCAAGCCCCGCGCGGTGGTGTTCGTCTTCCCGGAGGGCGAGCACCGCCCCTTCGGCGTGCTCCCACTGCGACTGGAGCGGGGCGTGGAGCTGCTGGCGCGGGTGTCGAAGGTGGAGTGCCTGCCCATCGCGGTGCGCTACGGCTTCTTCGAACACGAGCGTCCAGACGTGTTGCTGGAGGTGGGCACCCCGCATCCGCCCGGTGACATGTCCGTCTTCCAGGAGGGATTGGAGACGGTGGTGCGGCGACTGGCGGCGGTGACGTCCATGGAGGGCTTCACGCGCAGGGTGTCCGGAGCGCGAGGCGTGGCGGAGCGCTGGGATGCGGCCCGGGGGCTGGCGTCATGACGTTGCGCATCCGCACCATCGCGCGCATGACGGGCATCCGCGAGGCGACGCTGCGCGCCTGGGAGCGGCGCTACGGCTTCCCGCGTCCGCTGCGCAGCGAAAGCAACAACTACCGCGTCTATTCGCGCGAGGAGGTGGAGGCCGTCCGCCGTGTGGCCCGGCTCATCCAGGAGGAAGGCCTGTCGGTGAGCGAGGCCATCGCCCAGGTGAAGACGGAGCCGCCGCGTGAGCAGCCCGAAGCCGAGCGCCTGAGCGAGCGCTTCTGGTCCTCCGTGGGGGTCCTGGAAGGGGATGAGGTGACGCGCGTGCTGGATGACGCGCAGACCGTCATGGACGTGGGGGCCTACTGTGACGGCTTCCTGCTGCCCCTGCTGCGGGAGATGGGCGTGCGGCTGGACGTCGCGCGGGAGCACCTGGCCTCCGCCCTCATCCGCCAGCGCCTGCGGCAGGTATATGACGCCCTGTCCTCCGCGCCTGCCGGCCCTCGTGCCCTGCTCGCCTGCCCGGCGGGGGACCACCATGAAGGTGGCCTGCTGGTGCTGGGCATCCACCTCAAGCGCAAGGGGTGGCGGGTGACGATGCTGGGCGCGGACACCCCGGCGGCGGCGCTGCAAGGGGCCTGCGTGCAGGTGCGGCCGGACGTGGTGGCGCTGTCCTTCGTGCGCGCCCGTGCGCCGGAGGAGTTCGCGTCCGTCCTGGAAGACGCGCTCCGGGCCTGCGCGCCCTTTCCCGTGGTCGTCGGCGGGCTGGGGGCTCGCGAGCACCTGAAGGCCATTTTCTCGCTCGGCGCGCAGTACGCGGAGTCGTCGGAAGAGCTGGTGGCCATCTGGAACCAGGTGCGCAACGCTCAGAATCGCCCGTAGTCTTGCCGTAGCGACATGGCTGAGCGCACCTATCGAATCAACATCGCCGCGGAGTTGGCAGGAGTCCGGGTGGAGCTCATCCGGGCCTGGGAGCGCCGCTACGGCGTGCTCACGCCGCGCCGCACCCCCGCGGGCTACCGCGCCTATACGGACCGGGACGTGGCGGTGCTCAAGCAGCTCAAGCGGTTGACCGACGAAGGCGTGGCCATCAGCGAGGCGGCGAAGCTGCTGCCTCAGTTGATGGAGGGGCTGGAGGCGGACGCCGCGGGGCGGGGGGCCGGCCCGGACGCGCGACCGCATGCGGAGACGTGGCGGGAGTCCGTGCTCGCCGCCGCCCAGGCGTATGACCAGCCGCGCGTGTCGGACGTGCTCGACGAGGTGCTGGCCGCGCTGCCCCCGCTCAAGGCCTTCGATGAGGTGCTGGCGCCCCTGCTCTGCGACGTGGGCGAGCGCTGGGAGTCGGGCACGCTGACGGTGGCGCAGGAGCACCTGGTGTCGCAGATGGTGCGGGCGCGGCTGGTGAGCCTGCTGCACGCGGCGCCCCTGGGGCGGCACCGGCATGGCGTCCTGGCGTGCTTTCCAGAAGAGGAGCACGAGATGGGCCTGCTGGGAGCAGCGCTGCGGCTGCGGCACCTGGGCGTGCGGGTGACGCTGCTGGGGCAGCGCGTTCCCGCGGAGGACCTGGGCCGCGCGGTATTGGCGCTGCGGCCCGACTTCGTGGGGCTGTCCACGGTGGCCAGCCGGAGCGCCGAGTCCTTCGAGGACACCCTGACGCGTTTGAGGCAGGCGCTGCCCAGGGGGCTGCCCGTCTGGGTGGGCGGCGCCGCCGCGCGCTCGCACCAGGCCGTGTGCGAGCGGTTGGCGGTGCACGTCTTCCAGGGCGAGGAGGACTGGGATCGCCTCGCGGGTACGTGAGTCAGGGCGTGTTGATGGCGGAGTGGTTGAAGACGCGGCTGCCGTAGTACAGGGCCGCCTGCGCTGCGTCGTCGCAAATCTCCGCGCACTTGCCCGGGGCGTAGGGCGTGTTCGGGTCCCTGCAGTCGTTCACGATGTTGCCGTTCTCATCGTAGATGGGGGGATTGAGCGGCACGCAGGGCGCGGTCAGGTGCTTCCAGCGCAGGTGGCTGAGGCACGCGGGGCCCGCGGTGTTCCAACCCGCCTCGAAGGTCAGGTCATTCGAGCTGGAGTCCGGCGAGGGCGCGGAGATGATGGCCGGCGTCAGGGCGTCCCAGGGACGGATGCGGGTGCCGTCCAGGGTGAAGGACGTTCCCTGGCCACAGTAGTCGGCGCGCGCCATGCGGGTGCAGGACCAGTGCGCCTCTGTGACGGGCCCGGGCGTCGCGCCGTCCAGCCACGGCTGGTAGCCCCAGCGGTAGCACTTGGCGATGACGCCCGCGTCGCAGCCCAGCGTGAAGCCCCGGGGGCTCTCGTACCGGGTGCCCTGCAGGTCGAAGAGTCCCTTCACTGGCACGGCCCAGTTCGCCCCAGTCGGGCACAGGGGCACGGACGCCGTCGTGTAGCGCACCTGGTAGAGGAAGGTGTACCCGCTCGGCTCCCACATGCCGGAGCCTTCGGTGTTGGGGAGCGCGTTCCCGTTGATGACGTCCTCGACCACCAGGGCGGGGCCCGTGGACGGCTGACGGAGCCGCGCGCCAATCAGCTCCTCGCCTCGGAGGACCTTGCGTGTCGTGGGGTAGGTGCTCGACCGGCTCGTCAGCTGCATCACCCAGGTGGTGTTGGGCGTGCCCGGTCCCGCGAGCGCGGTGTACACGCCGCTGGAGGGACAGGTGAACGTGACAGCGGGGCAGTTGTTGAGGGAGAAGCTGCTGTTGGCGGAGGCGAGATAGCCCGGCCCCTGGTGCTCGCACGGGGCCTCGCCCGCGCAGACGCGGACCACGGGGGCCCCCGTACACCGGTTTCGAAGGGAGCCGCTGTCGCCTCCCACGAGCGCGACGGCCTTTCCTGGCGAACAGACGCCTTGCCCGTCCACGATGAAGCCACAGCTTCGCGTCTCGTTCGCGGGCGCCCCCCCGCCGCAAAACATCATGCTCGGCGTGGTGCCATCCACGGAGAGGGGCATGTTGGCCACGATTTCCCCGCGCATCAGTTTCAGGGTGGCGACCCGGAGCGCACCGTCGTGCTGCACGAGTGCGTCGTCGTACATCACAGTGCGCACGGGAGTTGCGTGGAGCTGGGTGCCTTGGGAGTGGGAGTCGGGGTCCTCCTCGTCACCCGCGAAGGCTTGCTGGGTCAGCGCCGTGTCCGTTTCGTCCACGGGGGGCGCGCAGGCGGAGAGCAGGTAGATGGCGAGACAGGGCGGGAGCATGCGGAGGCGGAGCGTCACGTGAGACACCTCGGTCATCGTGGAGTACGCGGTGACAGAGCATCCGCCATGCCACCCAGCGCATGCCGCCCGGTGGCCGGCGTCCCTGGCAGGACTTGCAGGCAGCCGTGTCCTGGCATGCGTTGCGGGCAGGAATGGACGGCAAGGATTGCCAGGGGGCTGGCAGGGATTGCCGGCTGGGGGCGCCCGTTCAGGGGCGCGGCGTGGCGCAGACGCGAAAGCCGATGAGGGCCTCTCGCTGCGTCCGCTCCACGCGGTCCCGGTTGGCGGTGTGGGCCGTCAGGTCGCTCTGGTACCAACTGCCGCCCTGGGCGGACGGCTTCTCCGGGTCCACGTCGGAGCGCGTCCACTCCCACACGTTGCCCACCATGTCGTCCACGCCGAAGGGGCTCCGCGAGCGCGGGTGGCTGCCCACTTCGTCGGGGCCGAAGCCCCAGGGCTCCCGGCCATAGGTGGCGTCATGGTTGGCGTCGTCCGGCGCCAGCCAGTCGCCCGCGGGGTAGCGGCGGCCGTCCGCGCCTCGCGCGGCCCGTTCCCACTCCCGCTCCGTGCACATGCGCGCGCCCGGCACCTGACCGGTGCGGTCCAGCCACGCCACGTAGGCCAGGGCATCGTCGAAGGAGACGGCGGACACGGGGAAGCGCAGCCAGTCCTGCTCCTGCCGGCGGTCCCGCTTGCCGTAGCGCAGTCGTTCACCGTCCCTCACGCTGTAGCTGGCGGACGCGGGGCGCAGGGTGAGCCGCCAGCGGCCGTCTGGCTCGTGGGCCAGGTCCACCACGGTGAGGCGGCGGCGCGAGCCCGGCATCCGCGCGGCGCGCTCCTCCGGGGGCAGCGTCTCCAGGAAGGCGATGTACTGCGCGAACGTCACCTCGTGCCGCGCGATGAGGTACGCGCCCGTGTCCACGGGGTGCAGTGGCGGCGCGAAGAAGAAGGCACGCCGCAGGTACTCGCTCTCCGACGCGCCCTGGAGGAAGCGTCCGGCGGGGATGTGCACGAAGCCCTCGGGTACCGACTCCGCGGCTGGAAGGGGCACGTCCAGCGCCAGCCGCTCGCCGGATGCGAGGAGCACGGGGACGCGCACCGGAAACCGGCCCGGCGCTTCCAGCACCAGGAGGTGGGACCCCGCGGGCAGTGCCACCTCCTGCAGGGGCGTCTGTCCCAGGTCGCGTCCCGGGACGGGCGCTCCCTCTGGCGTGGGCTCCAGCAGCCGCACGCGAGCGCCCGCGGGCTCGCTGGTGAGCGTCAGCCGTGCCGGTGCCGTCAGCCCCCGGCGCAGCTCGCCCATGGGGTCATGGGCCCCGAGCCGCGCGAGCCACTGCGCGCGCTGCTCGGGTTGGCGTTCCTGTTCGGCGAACTCCACGCGCGTTACCAACAAGTTGGCCATGAGCGGGCTCACCCGAGGGTTTCCGGGCGCCAGGCCCCAGGCGGCCTCCAGCTCCGACATCGCGCGCAGCGCGGTCTCCTCCACCGCCTGCCGGGTCTGTTGGGCGCGGCTCCACACGGCTTCGGCCGCTTCGCGGTTCTGAGGGCCCGGCGTGTCGAACAGGGTGAAGGCTTCGGCGCTCAGTTGGTCCAGCTTGGCGCGGTGCATGTCCAACGCGACCTGCTGCGCCTGGGCCTCGTCCAGGTGGCGGTTGATGCGGGCATCCAGTTGCGCCCGGGCCTGCACGCGAGTGACGCCCACCACGCCTCCCAGCACCAGGGGCACCAGGGCCACGGCCAGCCAGCGCGTCACCCGGCGTCGACGCACGGCCCTTCGTGAGCGGGAGAGGAAGTCGCGCTCCCGCGGTTTCTCGACTTGGGAAAGGCCCGCGGCGCGGCTCTCGGTGAGCTGCCGCTCGCCGTAGAGCAACTCGGGCGGGTGGCCCAGCCGCTCCCACTCCGCGGCGGCGCGCTCCAGGCGCATGCGCACGGCCCGGCGTTGCTCGTCCTGCCCCAACCACCCGCGCAGGGTGTCCCAGCCGGTGACGAGGCTCTCGTGGGCCAGCGTGTACACGCCGTCTCCGTCCTCGGCCTCGCCCGCGGTGAGCAGCCGGCCGCGCACCAGTCCGTCCAGCACCGCGCGTCCGGCGTCATCGTCGGGACCACGCAGCAGCTCCTCCTGGGTGCGGCGCAGGCGCGTGCCCTCGGGCGTCACCAGCTCCAGGAGCATCGCCCGGGCGCGAGGCCGTTGCTCGGGTCGGAGACGGGCGACCACGGCGTCCGCGTGACGGGCCAACGCGCCTTCCACGCCGCCCAGGGCCTCCAGTGCGGCGGCGGGGATGAGCTGGCGTTGGGAATCTCGTGCCTCCCAGAGTGCCTCCAGCGCGAACTGGAGCAGGGGCAGCCCTCCCTCGGCCCGCGCCGCGGAGGCGACCAGTGCGTCTACCATGGCGGGGCTTTCGAAGCGCATGCCCAGCACGCGGAGGGGGCCCGCCACGGCTTCTCGCAGCCCGTGTTCGGAGAGGGCGCGCAGCAGGTGGAGCGCGCGCGGAAGTTCATCACCCAGACCTGGGAGCGCCACCAGCCGTGTGAGGCAGTCGCTGCGAGCGGTGGCGAGGAGGCGGAAGCGGGGCGAGCGACGCAGCACCAGGGCCAGTTCCTCGGCGAGCCGGGCCGCTTGCGTGGGCTCCGAGAAGGTGACGAGCTCCTCGAGCTGGTCGATGAAGAGGAGCAGGGGTGGAGCGTTCGTGGGCCGGCGGCGCAGGGCTCGGGCCAGGACGCCGGGCTCCTCGGTGGCGAGGCGTGCGCGCAAGGCATCCGCGCTCTCTCCGACCACGGGGGCTAGCAGCTCCACCCAGGTCTCCAGCGGACGGCGCCCGGGTGTCCCGGAGATGACTGCCCATGCGGGCCCGCCATCCTCCAGGCCGCTCTGGCTGACAGCAGGGAGAATGCCTGCCCGGCACAGCGAGGATTTGCCCACGCCGGAGTCGCCCGCCAGCAGGACGAAGGTGTCGCCGCGCAGCCGGTCCAGGGCCTCTCGCAGCTCGGGTTCGCGGCCGAAGAAGACGCTCCGGTGCGCGGCATCGAAGGCCCGCAGGCCCAGGTAGGGATTGCCAGCGGGGATGGCACTGGCGCGCGTGGGCGTGCTCAGCGCTTCGAGTGCTTCCCGAAGTGCGTCACCCGACTCGTAGCGCCGGGCCGGGTCCGCGTCGACGCATCGGTCCACGATGGCGGCGAAGGCTGGCGACGCTCCTGGTGCGCGCTCGGCGAGGGGGGGCGGGGGGCGCTCCTGTATCGCGGCCCCGAGCTGCTCCAACGGTACGTCCTCATGGGGCGCGTGGCCCGCGCACAGTTCGTAGAGGAGGACGCCCAGCGCATAGACGTCGCTGGCCCGGCTGGCGGGCTCACCGCGCCACAGCTCGGGCGCGAGATAGAGCGGCGTGCCTGGAACGAAATCCTGGCGGGCCTCATCGGCGTGCGGCGACGGGGCGTCGCTTGCCCCGGTGTCGGGGCGCGGGCCGGTATCGCGCCCCTGCATGATGGAGAGCGGCCGGGTGTCCGTGGGCCGTGGCCCAGGCATCGGCCGGGTATCTTTGGGGCTCCGTCCTGGTGACGCCGGAACGTCTGCGCCCGCCGCCGAGGCGGGGAGCTCCTCCTCCGCGAACGCGGACTCCGCGAGTCCGAAGTCGAGCAGCTTCACCTCGCCGTCCTCGGACAGGATGGCATTGGCGGGCTTGATGTCCCGGTGGAGGATGCCGCGCCGGTGCGCCGCGGCCAGCCCTCTGGCGAGCCCAAGGCCCAACGCGAGCGCCCGCTGTGCATCCACCGGCCGCTGCAATCGGTCCAGCGGCTCTCCTCGGATGAGCTCGGACACCAGGTAGGGCTGGCCGCGCACCTCGCCGACGCGGTGGATGGCCACCACGTTGGGGTGCTGGAGCCGGGCGATGGCGCGCGCCTCCTGGAAGAAGCGCGCGCGCGCCGCCGCGTCCGGCAGCCGGCCCTGCGCCGTGGCGATGAACTTCACCGCCACCTGCCGGTCCAACAGCGTGTCCTGCGCCAGGAACACCTGTCCCATGGCGCCGTGCCCCAGGGGGCGCAGCAGCCGGTACTCCTCGAACTCCGCGGGGGGATCCAATCGCCCGGAGGAGGATTTCATCCGATGGGCGGCCCTTTGCGGGAGGTGCGGGGTTGCAGCCCAAGCTGCTTCAGCTTGAACGAGAAGGTCCGGATGGGCATGCCAATCATCGCCGCCGCGCGAGTCTGGACGCCTTCTGCCTCATCGAGCGCTTCCTGCATGCGGCGGCGCTCCAGGTCTCGAATCTCCTGGGCCAGGGGAACCCGCGTCTTCTGGGGCGACACCCGTTCGGCCACCGCGGGAGCAGGCCCCATGTCCTGCGCCAAGGACTGTGCGGGCGCGCTGGCGCCACGAGGCTGCATGCGCGAGGGAAGGTGGTGCGGCTCCACCACGTTCTCCGGCACGGCGGCCGCCGCGTAGTCCATCAGGTTGCGCAGCTCGCGCACGTTGCCGGGCCACGCATGGCGGGACAGGGCGTACAGCGTGCCCGCGGACAGCTCCATCTCCTCACGGCCCAGCGACTGGCACGCCCGGGCCAGGAAGTCGCGCGCCAGGAGCGGCACCTCGCGCGGGCGCTCTCGCAGCGGTGGCAGCAGCACCGTCGCCGCGCCGAGCCGGAAGTACAAGTCCTCCCGGAACCGCCCCGCGGCCACCTCCGCTTCCAGGTCCCGGTGCGTGGCGGCCACCACGCGCAAGTCGATGGGGCGCTCCCGCACGTCGCCTACGCGGGTGATGCGGCGGACCTCCAACGCGCGCAGCAACTTGGCCTGCGCGGAGGGAGGCAGCTCGCCCACCTCGTCCAGGAAGACGGTGCCGCCCTGGGCGCTCTCCAACAGGCCCACGCGTGTGGTGTTGGCCCCCGTGAAGGCGCCGCGCTCGTGGCCGAAGAGCTCGCTCTCCACCAGCCCCTCTGGCAGGGCCGCGCAGTTGATGGCGATGAAGGGCTTGTCCGAGCGCGGAGACCAGTGGTGCACGGCGAAGGCGGCGTTCTCCTTGCCCACGCCGGTTTCACCGCACACCAGCACGGGCAGCTCGCTGGCCGCCAGCCTGCGCAGCAATGCGTAGAGCTGCGCCATGGCGGGGTCCGCGACCAGCACGGTGCGGTCCGCCAACGTCAGGCGGGTGATGCCTTCAGCCGCGGGAGCCCACGCACCGGACACCGCGGTCCGGGCCGCTGCACGCGCCGCCGCCACCAGGGACTCCGCGTCGCAGCCGTCCGAAGGACAGGTCGCGATGCCCAGGCGTCCCTGGGGACATGCGGCCAGCAGCGCACCGACGCGCTCACCCAGGCCATCCTCGCCCGGCTCTCCGGAGACCTCGGGCATCATCCACAGCAGGTGAGAGCTGTCCAGCCAGCCCGCGGCTTCCGCGGGGCCCGCCTCCGCCGCCAGCAGGGCCTCCGCGGCTTCGTGTCCCACGCAGCCCTGCTGTGGCAGCGCGAGCACCAGCGCGGTGAGCGGCCGGCCATACCGCAAGGCGCGTTCCGCTTCCTCTCGCAGCCGCGCCATCAGCCGTTCCGCCTGGAGCGGGGCGTGCGCGGGCGCGGCGCGTGCACGCGTGCGCACCACCGCGACCACCGCGCCAAAGGACACCACGTCACCGGACAGCAGGGGCTGCGCGGTGTCCACGGGGCGGCCGTTGAGGGTGGTGCCGTTGTGGCTGCCCAGGTCCACCAGACGCGCGCCTTCCTCCGTCAACACCAGACGCGCATGGCGGCGTGACACGCTGTCGTCGCGCAGGCACAGGTCCGCCTGTTCGTCGCGGCCCACCAGCACCACGCCTTCGGCGGGAAGGGAGAACCGAGACGTCGAGTCTCCCTCCAACACCAGGAGATACGAGGCGCCGGAGTCTGAGGATTCCGGCGCGCTCCCAAGAGGGCGCGTGTCGCGGGCACTGGGCTGTGAATGGGCCATGTCGGGCCTGGGAATGCTGGCACGCCCACACTGGACCGGGCAACCGGGGGGCCGCCCGGGCATGCGCCGGCTCGGATTCCACACGTCTGGCTGGCTCATGGCCGCAGCGTCATTGGAAGAGACTCCCCCGCGCGCGACAGATAGATGCGCGAGGCCAGCCGGCTTCCGTCGTCCGCGAGCCGCATCACCGCCTGCCCCTGCAGGCCGTTCACCATCATCAGGGATGACAGCAATTCCGCGCGTGCCTCGGCCGCGTCATGCTCCACCTCCAGCACACACATCCGGGTGCGGCAGTCCACGCGTGTCAGACGTGAGCCCGCGAAGTCCGGACCGCTGAACGCACGGGTGACGAGCGTCTCCGTCTGTCCCGCCCATTCCCTGTCACGCGGCTCGGTATGGGCGGCGGCCTGCAGCTCGGCTTCCAACTCCTGTCGCCGCTCCTCGCGAGCAACCTCCCGCGCGGCCAGGGTTTGCGCGGTGGGCGCTGCCGCCTGGGTTCCGGGCGCTGCCGCTTCCTCGGGCACGGGCAACGGCGCGGGGCGCCCCACGGACTCCACGCGTTGCAGCAGGTGCCCGTGTCCCCGGCGCAGCGCCTCCAGCTCCGCGCGCAATGCCCGCACTTCCGACGTCAGGTCCGCTGGGGACCCGGGCCGGGCCTCGGCGGCTTCCGCGCGCGCCGGTGTGGCTTCGGGCGTGGCCCCCCACATGCTCCACCCACCGGCGGCGGCAACGGCGGCCGTGGCCAGACCCAGGATTCCCCAACGAACCTGTCGCATGGTGGCTACTCCGTGACGACGAAGCTGGCGAGGACGGACGCGTACGTGCTGGAGCCGCTGGTGTACTGCCCCGGCAGCACGCAGCGCAGGCTCACGTAGCCGTTGATGCCCGCGAACACCGACGGGAGGTTGATGGAGAAGGAGTTGTGGTTGGCCGTGTCCGCACCCCAGCTGGAGCACGCAGAGGACGAAGCCAGGGAGGAGCCATCCTTCTCGGCCACCGTCGCGGTGCAGCAGACGTTCTCCGTCAGGTGCGGGTCCAGCGCGGTGACGCTGACGGACAGCGATTCAGAGAAGGAGGGCGCGGCGATGTTGCGCTGAATCGGGCAGACGACCTCGAGCGTGTTCGCGTTGGAGTTGAGGAGGCGGCCACTGCGGAAGACGGTCGGGTTGTGGAAGCCCGAGACCGACGTACAGAGCGCGCCCGAGTAGGTCGCGGTCCCCGCGAAGGCGGGCAGGGTGCTGAGCATCGCGAGCGCGGCAACGGACTTCGACACGAACGAAAGCGACTTCTTCATGGAGCTCTTCCTGGCTTCACGCCTCGTCGCGGCACCGCGTCATGCGGGCCGGCGGAGCGTGGCGAGCAGGGGAAGAGCAACCCGGATGCCAGCCATTGCACGGCGTCCGTGCCGGGGAATCCATGGCAGGTGAAGCAGATGTTGCCGCGCCCGCGCCATTCCGGTGCGGCAAGGCTTGCCAGCCCCGGCAGGACTTGCCGTTTCTACGGCGAGGTGGCGGGCGGTGTCTGGGCGGCGGTGGTGGGGGCCAGCCGATGGAGCGCCGGAGGTGACGCGCTCAGCGCCCCCACGTAGAGGCGGCCGTGAAAGCCCTCCGCGAGCGGCTGCGGGAAGAGCCGCACCCCGGAGGTGATGTCGGGCTTCTGCCGGACCTCCTTCGTGGGGCTGATGGCGAACACGTTGCACTCCACCGCGTCCCAGACGTTGAAGCGGCAGGAGAACTGCGTGCCTCGCGTGAAGCCCACGTCGAGCGCGCGCACCGACGGGAGGACCTGGGCCAGCCGCGCTCCCAGCGGCGCATAGTCGCTGTCCCAGTTCACGCCCGCCGTCCGCACGTGCGTGCCACCCGCGAGCACCAGCGTCCAGGCCTGGGCGCGTGTCTGCTGGTGGGCCAGCAGGTGCCGGGCCATCTCCGCCTCGCGCTCGTTGCCCTGGGCCTTCTCGGCGTCGAAGGCCACCACGGAGATGTCCTTGCCAGCGGCGCGCAGCCGGCGTGCCTGTTCGATGAGCCAGAGCATGGCGCTGCTGCTGCGGCCGTCCTGATACGTGCGGCGCCAGAAGGGGCTCTCGCTCATCATCGTCTGGAGGTCCTGGTGCTGGCCCGGGCTCGCCAGGTAGGTCTCCAGCAGCGGCTGCTCGGAGGCGGGCAGCGACAGCGCCAGCGTCACCGGCAGGCCCTGGGCGGTGGCTTCACAGAGCATCCGCAGCGCCGCCGCGGGCAACTCCCGCGTGCCCAGGGGGTCCGCCAGCAGCAGCACGTGCCCTGGCGCCATCAGCGGGCCGGCGCCGTCCACCGGGGTGCCACACTCCGGCGCCTGCTGCGCCTGCTCCGTCTGTCCTCCTTCTGGCGTCACGGAGCGGATGGGCACGGGCGCGTTGCTGCCCACCAGCTCCAGGGCGGGCACCATCTCCAGCCGTTGCAGCAAGGTCCGCTCGATGTCCAGGTCGCGCACGCCGCGCACCATTCGCATGCGCTCCATGCCCGGCGCGTTCTTGAACGGGTCCTCCATGGGCACCGCCCGGGGGCCATTGGGGCCGTTCGCGTAGGTGAAGGCGTCCCGCGTGGCGTCAAAGGGATGGGCATCCAGCGCGGCGAACATGGCCGCCTCCCGCTTGCCCGCCACCTGTGGCGGAATCTCCAGTTGGGTATCCATCTCGTTGTAGCTGAGCCGGAAGACGCGCACGACGGTCTGCCGCGGCCCCAGCCGCTCGCCCTTGATGTAGTAGCGCTCGATGGTGCGCAGGCCCGGCATGTTCTTTCCGGGCTCATGGGCGGAGGAGAACATCTCCAGCCCGCCTTCCTTCTCCATGACGTCGTAGCGCTGCTCTTCCAGGATGCGGCGCGCCACCATCATCGCGTCCTCGGCGGGGACGATGTACACCAGCTCTTCTGCCGGCGTTTCGTACTCGCCCGTGTCCTCGTTGGCCGTGGCGCCGAAACCCCGGCTCAGCGTCGCGCAGCCAGCGCACATCAGAGTCAGTCCCATCAGCGCACCGTGAAGCCGCATCGAACCCTCCTCAGGGCCGTGCTTCAGGCAAACGGCCTGGATGTCGGGCTGAAACGCTCGGCGCCCACAACCATATCGGGGGGACCCACCCGGTGCATTGGTGTCAGGCGCTGAGGTGTAGTGAACTGCCTCCGTGCCGGTTCCTTCCTCCGCCCCCGCTGTCGCATCCGCGTCGCGCCCGGTGGGGCCGTTCCAACTCCTCTCGCTTGGCGTCAATGGCATCGTCGGCGTCGGCATCTTCTTCGCCCCGGCGGAGGTCGCCGCGCTGGCGCCGGGTGCCAGCGCTATTGCCGCCTTCGCGCTCACCGGGCTCGCGTTGATACCGGTGGCGCTGGCCTTCGCCGTGCTGGGCCGGCGTTTCGACGCGGACGGCGGGCCCGTCCTCTTCGCGCGCGCGGCCTTTGGAGAGCGGGCGTCCTTCCTGGTGGGGTGGGTGGCCTACGTCAGCGCGTTCCTGAGCACCGCCGCGGTGGTGGCGGGCCTCTCCCAGGCGGTGGCGCCCTCCCTGGGTCTGGAGGGCGCCCTGGGGCAGTCGGTGCTCGCCTCCGCCCTCGTCACGGCGCTGGCGGGCGTGGTGGCGTCCGGCATCCGCGTGTCGGCGGGGACCTGGACGGCGCTCACCGTCTTCAAGCTGCTGCCGCTGGCCGCGTTGCTGGTGGCCTTCCTGGCGCTGTCGGGGCCACCTCCCGCCGCGGTGGTGCCCGCGGGCCCGGCCGTGGACGTGTCGTGGCTGCGGGCGGGGTTGACGGTGATGTTCGCCTACCAGGGCTTCGAAATCGTCCCGGTGATTGCGGGGCAGGTGCGCTCGTCGTCGCGCACCGTGCCGCTGGCCACGGTGGGCTCGCTGCTGGTGGCGGTGCTGCTGTACGTGGGCCTGGTGTGGGCGTGCGTGGCCGCGCTGCCGGAGTTGGCCTCACAGGCCGCGCCGCTGGCCGCGGCGGCGGGCGTGTGGGGCGGGCCCGGGCTCGAAGGGTGGGTGAAGGCGGGCACCAGCGTGTCCGCGCTGGGCATCTGCCTGGGGATGATGGTGACGACGCCGCGCTACCTGTCCGCGCTGGCGTCGGGCGCGCACACGCTGCTGGGGCTGGACGGGATGTCCGCCGGAGGCGTGCCGGTGCGCGCGCTGGCTGTCACCTGGGCGCTGGTCCTGCTGTTCGTCAACCTGGGTGACCTGTCGGAGCTGTTCGCCCTCTCCAGCATCGCGGTGCTGATGCAGTACGGCGTCACGTCCGCGGCGCTGGCCGCGCTGGCCTGGCGGCGCGAGCGGGGGCTGCGTCCGCTTCACGCCTTGCTGGCGGTGCCCACGCTGGGGCTGGGGCTGACGTTGGTGGCCTTCGGCGCCAACCCACGTGAAGGCGTCACCATGGCCCTCACCCTCATCGCTGGCGTGGTGCTGCTGCGGCTGTCGCGGCCCCGGACTTCCGAGCCGTCAGCGGCGCTTCGCAGCGAGCCGCTGTAACGGACGAAGCCGCCGCCTCCCCATGTCGCGGGAGGGCGGCGGCTCCTGAAATCCGGCGGTGCGGACGTCCGTTCCTAGAACTGGTTCCAGAGGTACTGGTTGGTGACCTCGTGGTGGAACTTGACCTCCGAGTACTTCACACGGGTGCCCAGCTGCTTCGGGCTGCGCTCGGCCGTGCTCGTCTTGAGCTCGGCGAACTTGCTCTGCACGCCCTCACCCAGGATGGACGCCACGAACTGGCTGCCCTTGAAGATGCGGATGGCGTCGAAGATGTTGTCCGGCAGGAAGCGGGTGCGGCTGCGCTTGGTCTCCGCGTCCTCCTGCGGCTGCGGGCCCTCCAGGCCGGTGCGCAGCAGGGTGTAGAGCACCAGGTACGGGTTGGCGTCCGGCGCCACCGAGCGGCACTCGATGCGCGCGCTGCGCTCGTTCCCGAAGGGGATGCGCACCATGGCACCGCGGTTGTTGGCGCTGGCCTTGATCTGGTTGGGGGCCTCGAAGTGCGGGTCCAGGCGGCGGTACGCGTTCACGCTGGAGTTGAGCGTGAGGCAGATGTCATTCGCGCTGGTGAGGAGGCGGTCGATGAAGTCCCAGCCCATGGGGCTGAGGCCGTCCGGTCCGTTCTGGTCGTGGAAGAGGTTCTTCCCGCCCTTGGACAGCGACAGGTTCATGTGCATGCCGTTGCCATTGACGCCCGTCACCGGCTTCGGGAGGAAGCTGGCGGTGCAGTCCAACTGCGCGGCCACCTGGCGGCTGAGCAGCTTGTAGAGCTGAATCTGGTCGGCCGCGATGAGGGCCTCGCTGTACGAGAAGTTGATCTCGAACTGGCTGGGCGCCACTTCGGGGTGGTCCTTCTCGTTCTGGAAGCCCATGGCGCGCTGGGCCTCGGCCACCTTGTCGATGAACGTGCGCAGCACGTCACCGGGCAGCGAGTGGTAGTAGCCGCCGGTGGAGATGAAGTCGAAGTGGCCCTTCTCGTGGAAGTGGTGCTCGGCGTCGCGGCCCTTGAAGAGGAAGCCCTCGATTTCAGGCGCCGCGTGAACCACCGTGCCGTCTTTCTGGTACATCGACTCGGTGAGCTGCTTCAGCCGGCCACGCAGGTCGGAGTGGTACTGCGTGCCGTCACGCTCGTGCACCTCGCTGAACACCAGCACCTTGCCCGGACCGAAGATGTCCGAGGGCAGCCAGTAGAAGGCGCTCCAGTCGATGTTCAGCCGCAGGTCGCTCTCCTGCTGCGCGGAGAAGCCCCGGATGGAGGAGCCGTCGAAGGTGAGGTTGTCGGCGCTCTTGATGAGGAACTTCTTGTCGTAGTCCAGCATGTGCAGCCGACCCTCAAGGTCGGTGAAGCACACGGTGACCGCCTTGATGGCGCGTTCCTTCGTCAGGTACTCGATGCGCTCGTCACGGAGCTTCTCCGGCGCGATGTGCTTGAGGCGCTGCTCCTTGACCTTGAGGTTGCGCTCCTCGAGCTCGTCGTAGGGAATCTCCAGGAACGTCCGTAGCCCCTTCGCGTCCATTGTTCGTGCCTCCCAGGCCGGATTCTTCGCCGTCGGTGCGGCGGGATGAATCCGTGGGCCCTGGTATTTACATTTGCTGAGTGGAAATCAAGCCCAAATCCGAAGATGTGGAGCATAAAATCTTGGCGATGAAACCTTCGGAGCCCGCTGGATGACACTCACGCCTGCCAGGAGAGCCCTCGGTCGGATGGCCGGTGGGCACTGGGGCGGCCGGGGTCGGTGGGTCTGGACCGGGGGGCGGCTCTGGCACTGGATAGGCCCGTTGCGGGCGTCCGGGAAGTGGGCCGAGTGGCCGTGGGGAGGGCGCCCGGTCGGCGC
The DNA here is from genome assembly GCF_006547355.1 of Myxococcus sp. AB036A. Lineage (NCBI taxonomy): Bacteria > Pseudomonadati > Myxococcota > Myxococcia > Myxococcales > Myxococcaceae > Myxococcus > Myxococcus sp. AB036A. The sequence goes on from NZ_VHLC01000095.1 coordinate 22,884, forward strand.
CAGGCAGGCGGGCGGATGCCGCGGAGTAGGATGTCCGCATGAGCTCGATGTGGGTCCTGGAGACGCCCGCTCCCACCGCGGATGCGCGCATGGCGTATGGCGGGGAGCCCCACCAGTTCGGGGACCTGCGAATGCCCGAAGGACCTGGGCCGCACCCGGTGGTGGTCGTCATCCATGGCGGCTTCTGGCGCGCGAAGTACGACCTGGAGCATGCCGGGCACCTGTGCGCGGACCTGACCCGGCGCGGCTTCGCGACATGGAGCCTGGAGTACCGGCGCGTGGGGCACGACGGCGGTGGCTGGCCCGGCACGCTGGAGGATGTGGCGCGCGGCACTGACTTCCTGCGCACGCTCGCACAGGCCCATGCGCTGGACCTCTCACGCGTCGTGGCGCTCGGCCACTCGGCGGGAGGGCATCTGGCGGCGTGGCTGGGGGCCAGGCACCGGCTGCGGCCCGGCGATGCGCTTTACAGTGCGGCGCCGTTGCCCCTGCATGGCGTGGTGCCGCTGGCGGGCGTCGTGGACCTGCCGCGCGCGTTCGCGCACCGGCTGGGGGACGGCATCGTGGAGACGTTCCTGGGCGGCACGCCGTCCTCGGTGCCGGAGCGCTATCGCACCGCCTCGCCCGCGGCGCTCCAGCCTCTCGGGGGGCCCCAGGTGCTCATCCACGGAGCGGAGGACGACACCGTGCCCGTGTTGATGAGCGAGGACTTCTGCGCGCGCGGCCGTGAGCTGGGAGACGACGTCCGCTGCGTCACGTTGCCGGGCGCGGGGCACTTCGAGGTCATCGACCCCAAGGCTCCGGAGTGGAGCAAGGTGGTGGAGGCCGTGCGCTCCCTGGTGTGAGTGGGCGCACCAGCCTCCGAGTCCCGTTGGCTCAGAAGCCCCGCTGCGCGCCGCCGTCCACCGCGATGGACTGGCCGGTGATGTACGACGCCTGCTCGGAGGAGAGGAACGCCGTGAGCGCGGCCAGCTCCTCCGGGCGGCCCAGTCTCCGCGCGGGAATCTGCGGCGCCACCTTCTCATCCGTCAGCCCGAGCTGCTGCATGCGCTCGGTGGCGTGGTAGCCCGGTAGCACCGCGTTCAGCGTGACGCCGTGCTGCGCCACCTCGTTGCTCACCGTCTTCACGAGCCCGAGCAGGCCCGCGCGCAGGCCGTTGGAGATGGTCAGGTTGCTCATCGCCTCGCGCGCCGCCAGCGACGTCACCAGGACGATGCGGCCCCACTGGCGCTCCTTCATCCCCGGGAGCACCGCCTGGATGCCGTCCACCGCGGCCATCCACAGGCTCTGGAAGCCGAGCTGCCACTGCTCCGCCGTCAGCGACTCGAAGCCGCCCGCCGGGGGCCCGCCCGTGTTGACCACGAGGACGTCCACGCCGCCCAGCTTCGCGTTGACGGTTTCGACCAGCGCCTTCGCGGCCCCGGGCTGCGTCAAGTCACACGGCACCGCGAGCGCCGCGCCCAGCTTCTTCGCGGCCTGCTCCAGCTTGTCGCCACCGCGCGAGCAGATGGCCACCGTGGCGCCTTCCTTCACCAGCGCCTCCGCGATGGCGTAGCCCAGCCCCGCGGACGCGCCCATCACCAGCGCGCGCCTACCCTTCAGTCCGAAATCCATCAGCGTGCTCCTTCATGAATGGTGTCAGCCGGCTCCGGATGAGCTCCGCCGCGCGCTTCAGGTCCACGTCCTCCGCCCGCGACAGGCCCTCACTCAGCTCGGAGACGATGCCGTCCGTCAGCGCACCCACCTGATAGGCCAGCCGGTAAGGCACGTGGCTGAAGCTCACCAGGGAGTAGCGGCTGACGAACTCGCCCGGGAAGGCGTTGAGCAGCACCTTCTCCACGGCCTTCCGGAACTGGAAGCGCGGGTCGCCGGTGCTGTCGCGCATCTCGACGAAGTTCTCCACCGCCATGTCGGCGATGGCGTCCGCGTTCGTCTTGCGCAGGCGTTCGAAGTCCGTGAAGACCTGCTCCCAGCCGGCGCCCTGTCCCAGCAGTTGGTCCAGGACGACGCAGTCCTCGAAGCCGCAGTTCATCCCCTGGCCGAAGAACGGGACGATGGCGTGCGCCGCGTCGCCCAGCAGCAGCGTCTGTCCACCCGCGTGCCAGGGCGCGCCCTTCACCGTCACCATGCTGCCCGTGGGGCGCGAGAAGAACGTCTCCACCAGGTCCGGGATGAGCGCCTTCGCGTCTGGGAACTGCGCGCCGAAGAACGCCTCCAGCTTCGCGGGCGTGTCCAGGGACGCGAAGCTCACCGGCCCCTGCCAGGGCAGGAACAGCGTGCAGGTGAAGCTGCCTTCCTCGTCGGGCAGTGCGATCAACATGAACGTGCCGCGAGGCCAGATGTGGAGCGCGTGCTTCTCCATCTGGAACGCGCCGCCGGGGCCCGCCGGAATCGTCAACTCCTTGTACCCGTGGCCGAGCTGCTCCTGCGTCCCCTGGAAGTCCGGCCGCTTCTCCAAGGCCTGACGGATGGCGGAGGCGGAGCCGTCCGTGCCGAACACCACGCGGCCGGGCTCCTGGCGCGCCTCTCCGGTGGCGTCGTCGTGCACCGTGAGCGCGCCCGAGCCGAAGTCCACATCCGTCACCCGCTGCTTGAAGCGGATGCGCACCTTCCCGGTGGCCTCCGCCGCCGTCATGAGGAAGGCGTTCAGCCACCCGCGCGACATCGCGTTGATGTGCTGCGAGTCGTCCTTGCCGTAGGGCTGGTAGACGAGCTCGCCTTGCGGCGGGTGAATCATCCGCCCGCGCATGGGGATGGCGTGCTTCAGCGCTTCGTCTTCCAGTCCCACCTGCCGGAGCGCGTGCAGCCCGCGCGTGGAGATGGCCAGGTTGATGGAGCGGCCCGCGTCGACCAGCTCGCGCCGCATGTCCGGGCGCCGCTCCAGCAGCTCCACGGGGTGGCCCCGGCGAGCCAGGTAGATGGAGAGCAGCGAGCCCACCAGCCCCGCGCCCACCACGGTGACGGTGTCCTTGCGCGCCTCACTCACGGGCGTGGCCCTCGAGCGTCTTCACGAAGCGGTACACGTCCGTGAAGGAGTTGTAGAGCGGCGCGGGTGCGGCGCGGATGATGTCCGGCTTGCGGAAGTCGCAGATGATGCCCGCGTCACCCAGCCGCTTCAGCAGGCCCTGGGGCTCGCCCCGGAAGCGCAGGGAGAGCTGGGCGCCGCGCTGCTTCACGTCCCGGGGCGTGGTGATGCGCACGAAGCCCTCGGGCAGCCTGTCCAACAGGAACTCCAGGAAGCCGGTGAGGCGCTCGCTCTTGGCGCGCAGCGCCGCCATGCCGGCCTGGTCGAACAGTTCCAGGGACGCGCGGAGCGCCGCGAGCTGGAAGATGGGCGGGTTGGAGAGCTGCCACCCCTCCGCGCCCGGCAGCGCGCTGAAGGTGGGCCCCATCTGGAAGCGCGTCTGCTTGTCGTGACCCCACCAGCCCTCGAAGCGGGGCAGGTCCTTCGTGTTCGCGTGCCGCTCGTGGACGAACACGCCGCCCAGCGCGCCCGGGCCCGCGTTGAGGTACTTGTACGAGCACCACACCGCGAAGTCCGGCCCGTCTTCGTGCAGCGACAGCTTCAGGTTGCCCGCGCCGTGCGCCAGGTCGAAGCCGACGAAGCAGCCCTTGGCGTGCGCGGCCTTCGTAATCGCGGACAGGTCGAAGGCCTGCCCGGTGAGGTAGTTCACGCTGCCCAGCATCACCAGCGCCACCTCGTGGCCGTGCTGCTCCAGCGTGGCGAGGATGTCCTCGGTGCGCAGCGTCTCCTCGCCCGCGCGGGGCTTGAGCTCCAGCACGGCCTCGCGCGCGTCGTAGCCGTGGAAGCGCACCTGGGAGGCGACGGCGTACTGGTCCGACGGGAACGCGCCGGCCTCCACCAGGATTTTGAAGCGCTGCTTCGTGGGCCGGTAGAAAGACACCATCATCAGGTGCAGGTTCACCGACAGGGTGTTCATCACCACCACTTCCAACGGCTTGGCGCCCACCAGCCGCGCGGCGTGCTCGGTGACGAGCTCGTGGTAGTGCAGCCACGGGTGGCGGCCGTGGTGGTGGCCCTCCACGCCCAGCCGCGCCCAGTCCTCCAGCTCCTCCTGGATGTAGCGCGCGGCGTTGCGCGGCTGGAGGCCCAGCGAGTTGCCCGCCAGGTACACCACGGGCTTGCCGTCCGGGCCGGGCGGGAAGTGGAACGCGTCGCGGTAGCCGCGCAGCGCGTCTTCCGCGTCCAGCTTCCGCGCGAAGGACTCGGAGTCCTCGAAGGGGTGCGGCGTCGTCATGGTGCGAAGTCCTCGGGGGCGCGTCCCAGCCAATCGAAGGCGTTGCGCCAGAGCAGCCGCTCCCGCGCGGCGGGCTCCAGCTCGGTCAGGGACTCGATGAGCGTGCCCGGGCGGTCCTCGCCCAGGGGGAAGGGGTAGTCACTGCCGAGCGCCACCTTGTCGTGCCCGAAGAGGCGGACGATGAAGCGCAGCGCGTCCGGGGCGTGGACCAGCGAGTCCACCCAGAAGCGGCCCAGGTAGTCCCGGGGCGGCACCTTGTTGTCCACGGCCACCAGGTCCGGCCGGGCCTCGAAGCCGTGCTGAATCCGGCCGAGCGTGTGGGGGAAGGCGCCGCCGCCGTGCGCGAAGGCGAAGCGCAGCTTGGGCAGCCGCTCCAGCACGCCGCCGAAGATGACGGAGCAGATGGCCAGCGACACCTCGGCCGGCATGCCCACCAGCCACGGCAGCCAATACTTCTGCATCTTCGCCTCGCCCATCATGTCCCACGGGTGGACGAAGACGGACGCGCCCAGCTCGCTGGCGGCCTCGAAGAAGGGGAACAGCGCCGGGTCGGACAGGTTCCAGTCGTTGACGTGCGAGCCAATCTGCACACCCGCCAGCCCCAGCTCCTTCACGCAGCGCTCCAGCTCGCGCACCGCCAGCTCCGGGGACTGGAGCGGCACCGTGCCCAGGCCCACGAAGCGCTTGGGGTGCGCGTGCACCACGGAGGCGAGGTGGTCATTGAGGAAGCGCGCCAGGTCCGCGCCGTGCTCCGGCTTCGTCCAGTAGCCGAACATGACTGGAATCGTGGACAGCACCTGGACGTGGACGCCGGCCGCGTCGCACTCCTCGATGCGCTTCACCGGGTCCCAGCAGTTGCTTTCGATTTCGCGGAAGAACTTGCCGTCATCCCGGAGCATGCGCGCGCGGCAGGGCGCGTGGTGGTCCAGGGTGATGAAGCCGCCGTAGCCGTAGCGCTCGGCGAAGCGCGGCAGGTCGGCGGGGAGGAGGTGCGTGTGGATGTCGACCTTCAACGGGCGGGACCTCCCTTGACCACCTTCGTCCCGCACTTCTTGCAGGTGCAGTTGTCGGGGTTGTCGTAGAAGTGCTCGAAGATGGGCGGAAGCTGCGTCACCAGGTTGGTGACATGCACGAACTCTTCGTAGAGCTTTTCGCCGCACTGCGGGCACAGCCACATGAAGCCATCCAGCTCCTTCGGCTGGCGGCGGCGCTCCAGCACCAGGCCCACCGTACCCGCGGGACGCTGGGGCGAGTGGGGCACGTTGGGCGGTAGCAGGAATATCTCCCCTTCGTGGATGGGGATGTCCTGCACCTGGCCCTCGTCGATGACCCGCAGGTTCATCGTGCCCTCGAGCTGGTAGAAGAACTCCTCGCCCTCGTTGATGTGGAAGTCCGTGCGCGCGTTGGGCCCGCCGACGACGGTGACCATGAACTCCCGGTCCTCCCACACCTGCTGGTTGCCCACGGGGGGCTTGAGCAGGTGGCGGTGCTCATCAATCCACTTCTTGAAGTTGATGGGGGTCAGGCGGCCCATTCATTCACCTCCGATGGTGGCGATGCACTTGAGCTCGATGGCAATCGGCGTGGGCAGCCGGTTGATTTCGAGCGTGGTGCGGCACGGCGGGTTGTCCTTGAAGTACTCCGCCCACAGCCGGTTGAAGGTGGGGAAGTCCTTCTTCATGTCGGTGAGGTACACCGTCACGTCCACCAGCTTGTCCCAGGACGCGCCCGCGTCCTCCAGGATGTAGCGGACGTTGCGGAACACCGAGTGGCACTGCGCCTCGATGTCGTACGAGACGATGTTGCCCTCCGCGTCCAGCTCCACACCGGGAATCTTCTTCGTGCCGCGCTCGCGCGGGCCCACGCCGGACAGGAACAGGAGGTTGCCCACGCGCCGGGCGTGGGGGTACAGGCCCACCGGTTCGGGGGCCTTCTGCGAATCGACTCGTGCGCTGTCACTGCTCACGGCGTGCTCTCCTCACGTGGGGGTAGGGGGCTCACAGCTTGATGCAGACGTTCTTCGGCTCGGTGAAGAAGCGCAGCGCGTCCCAGCCGCCCTCGCGTCCCACACCGGAGTCCTTCACGCCGCCGAAGGGCGTGCGCAAATCGCGCAGCATCCACGTGTTCACCCAGACGATGCCGCTGTGCAGCCGCGAGGCGAAGCGATGCGCGCGCTTCACGTCCTGGGTCCACACGCTGGCGGCCAGGCCGTACCGGGTGGAGTTGGCCCACGCGAGCACCTCGTCCTCCGAGTCGAAGGGCATGATGCTGGCCACCGGGCCGAAGATTTCTTCCTGGTTGGTGCGGCACCCCGCGTCCAGGCCCTCGATGAGGGTGGGCTCCACGAACCAGCCGTTGCGGCAGCGTCCGGGCACGTTGGCGCGCTGTCCGCCGGCGAGGATGCGGCCACCCTCCTGCTTCGCCAGACTCACGTAGCCCAGCACCTTGTCGAAGTGCTGCTGCGACACCAGCGCACCCTGGTCCGTGCCCGCCTCCAGCGGGTCTCCCACCTTGAGCGCGCGCGTGCGGGTGACCAGCGCCTCCTTGAAGCGCTCGTAGAGGGGCCGCTGGACGAAGATGCGCGGGCCGCAGAGACAGATTTGCCCCTGGTTGGCGAAGGACGAGCGCAGCGTGGTGGCCAGCGCCTCATCGAAGTCACAGTCCGCGAAGATGACGTTGGGATTCTTGCCGCCCATCTCCAGCGACAGCTTCTTGAAGGCGGGCGCGGCCACGCGGGCAATCTCCGCGCCGGTGCGGGTGCTGCCGGTGAAGGAGATGGCGCTGATGTCCGGGTGCTCGCTCATCGCGGCGCCTACCTTGGGGCCCAGGCCGTGCACCAGGTTGAGCACGCCCGGCGGCAGGCCCACGTCGCGGCAGACCTGGGCCAGCAGGTACGCCGTCATCGGCGTCACCTCGGACGGCTTGGCCACCACGCAGTTCCCCATGGCGAGCGCCGGGGCAATCTTCCACGTCAGCAGGTACAGCGGCAGGTTCCACGGGGAGATGCAGCCCACCACGCCCAGCGGCGCGCGCAGGGTGTAGTTGAGGGCCACGTCGTCCGTCTGGTGCGCCTCGCTGGAGAACTGCGTCACCGCGTCCGCGAAGAACTCGAAGTTGAGGATGCTGCGCGGGATGTCCACCGTGGAGGCGACCGACAGCGGCTTGCCGGTGTCGATGGACTCCGCGCGGGCGAAGGCGTCCAGGCGGCTCCGGATGCCGTCCGCGATACGGCGCAGCATGCGCGAGCGCTCGGTGGCCGGGGTGGCGGCCCAGGCGGGGAAGGCCCGCGCGGCGGCCTCCACCGCGTGCTGGACGTCGGACGCGTCGGAGTCCGGCACGTGGGCATACGTCTCGGCCGTCGCGGGCTCGGGCTTGTCCAGCCACCCGCCTCCGCGGGCGGGCAGCAACTCACCACCGATGTAGTTGAGTACCTTCTCCATGGCCGAGCCCTCCGGTAGCGCCTGCCCATGGCCCGGCGACGGTGAACCCCGCCAGCCCTGTGGGAGGGCGCGCAATGTACGCCGCCCCTCCGTACCTCACCAGCGCCACGCGCGCCCGCAGTCCACTGTCATGGAATCGGGGCCGCTCGCCTGGAAGGCACGAGGAATGCCGCACTGCGCGAACGCGCGGGGGCTGCCAGCTGCGCCAGGTGGTGAAGCCGCTGTCAGTGCGCGGGGTGGGGCACGCGCAGTCCGCCCCGGGGGACCCGGTCCTCACGGCCCGCGCGGCCCGATGCCCAGCCCACGGCGATGAGCAGCGCGCCGAAGACGAGGAAGCCCACATCCCACGCGAGCTGGTTCGGCCCGGGCTTGACGTGGTGCAGGTCGAAGAGCTGGTGGTCGAGGATTCCCTCGACGACGTTGAAGAAGCCCCAGCCCGCCAGCATGGCGCCCACGAAGGTCCTGGTGGACCACGGCACGTCGGAGCGCTGTCCCACGCGCCAGAGCGTCCACACGCCCGCCAGCGTCATCACCCAGGTGAGGGCATGGAAGAGGCCATCCCAGAACATGTTCACCTTGATGCGGACCACGTCATCGGGCGGCAGTGGCGTGGAGAGCATGTGGTGCCACTGGAGAATCTGGTGCAGGAGGATGCCGTCGACGAAGCCGCCCAGGCCCACACCCAGCAGCAGTCCCGCGAGCACGAGCGGGCCGCGATTCCGGGCACTCATCGGGAGCGCTCCCGCCCCTGTCTCCGCGCGCGCTGCTTCACCGGCACGGGGGGAGGGATTTCTCGCGTGGCGAAGTACAGCGCGCCCAGGATGAGCACGAGGATGAGGAAGGGCAGGGCGGTGAGGGACAGCCGGCCCCAGAAGTGCTCATCGAGGATGGCGGCCACCACGTCGGGGCGGCAGGTGGGGCATGCGGAGGCCGAGGTGGCCGTCAGCAGCCCGGTGGTGAAGCCCGTGAGAATGCCCCGCTTCATAGGTCGCCCCTCCCTGGGTGGACGGGAAGCTCACCACCCCACCGGGACGCGGCAAGCGGTGGGCGTTCCCTGAAGCCACGAGGCCGCCCGTCAGCCCCGCCTGCCGGGGTGGATGAATGTTGGCGGGACCGCCACGCGCGAACCGCTCGGCTATAACGCGGCACCTGGAGGAGACATCATGTCGCGGAAAGTGGCGCTCATCACCGGGGCTTCGGCGGGTTTGGGAGAGCAGTTCGCACACCTGTTCGCGAAGGATGGACACGACGTCATCCTGGTCGCGCGCAGCGCGACTCGGCTGGAGGCGCTGGCCGCGAAGCTGGAGCAGGCCCATGGCGTGAAGGCACACGTCTTCCCAGCGGACCTGGGCCGGCCGGAGACTCCCGAGCAGCTCTTCGAGGCCGTGCGCGCGAAGGGGCTGGCGGTGGAGTTCCTGGTGAACAACGCGGGCTTCGGCTCGTGCGGTCCCTTCCTGGCGCAGGACCTGGCGCGGGAGGCGGAGATGGTGGAGGTCAACTGCACCGCCCTCCTGAAGCTGTCACACCTGTTCGCGCGGCCCATGCAGGAGCGGGGCAGCGGGCGCATCCTCAACGTCGCCTCCACCGCGGCCTTCCAGCCCGGCCCCTTCATGGCCACGTACTTCGCGACCAAGGCCTTCGTGGTGTCCCTGTCGGAGGCGCTGGCGCACGAACTGAAGGGCTCGGGTGTGACGGTGACGTGCCACTGCCCGGGTGCCACGCACACGGAGTTCACCCAACGCGCGGGCAACGGCCAGACGCGGCTGTTCCAGCGGCCGGGCGTGGCCAAGGCGGAGGACGTGGCCGCCCATGCCTACGCGATGATGATGCGCGGCCGGGTGCTCTCCATCCACGGACTGCTCAACTGGGTGGGGACCCTGGGTGTGCGCTTCAGCCCGCGCGTGGCGGTGCGCGCGCTCGCGGCCAGCCTCAACCAGCAGGGCTGAGGCTGGCCTCCGCGGCGGCGCCGTTCAGTTGTACGTCGCGGAGAAGACGAGCGACACGTTGGTGACGTTCCAGCTATCGCTGTTCGACTCGTTCCGGATGCGGCCCAGGGCCAGCTCGGCGCCGATGCCGAGGCCCCAGTTCTTGCTCACCCACCACTCCTTGCCCACGCCCAGGTGCAGTCCGCCGCCGATGTCCGACTCGGCCACCTTCTCGCCGTCGTCGGTGACGCTGAGCTGCGTGTACGTGAGCGCGCCGGACAGATACACGTTCGCGGGCATGATGTAGTAGGTGACGCCCAAGCCCACGGCGCCGAAGTTCTCGCTCAAGTTCTCGTTCTGCCCTTCGACGGTGAGGTCCCCCACCTGGAGGCTCGGGTTGGGGGCGGACGCACCGTAGAACTTCGCGTAGAGGATGAAGTTGTTGACGAGCGCGAAGCCGAGCTCCGCGTTGATGTTGGCGCCGCCGCCCTTCACCACGAGCTCGGGCGAAATGTCAGTCGCCTTGGCTCGGAGATAGCCACCGCCCACCTGCAGGCGCAGGTAGAAGCCGTCGTGGGCGTGCTCGTCGTATTCCTGGGCGCTCGCGGTGGTGGCGGTGAAAAGCAGGGCCGCGATGATGCTGGGGTATCGCATGAAAACAGCTCCTTCGGAGAATCCCACCCGGCCGGGGGCTCTGCGCTATGTAGCACGGCGGGCTGAAAGGCCAGCGTCCGCTTCAGGCCGGGCCGCGTTCGCGAGACTTGCGCGTCCGCGTTCGGGTGCCGGAAGCTCCGCGCCACCATCCGGGCGGTGCGCCATCCTGGCGTGGCCGGAATGACGAAGAGAGGGACGGGGATGACCGCGACCGTGGACCACGAGGCACTGGCACATTTCCTGGACTCGGCCAGGCTGGAGCGTCGCGAAGTGGCGCCCCTCACCCGCGAGCACCCCGCGTTGAGCGTGCCGGATGCCTACGCCATCCAGGAGGCTGGAATCCGGCTGCGCCTGTCCCACGGCGAGCGCGTGGTGGGCTTGAAGATGGGCCTCACCTCCGAGGCCAAGCGCAAGCAGATGAACCTGGACTCGCCCGTGTATGGCGTACTCACGGACCGGATGCAGGTGCCCGCCGGCGGCGTGATTCAGTTGTCACAGGGCGTCCACCCGAAAATCGAGCCGGAGATTGCCTTCCGCACCGCGCGTGAGCTTCGCGGCACGGTGACGCGCGATGAGGTGTTGGACGCCTGCGAGTCCGTGTTCGCGGCGATGGAAATCCTCGACTCACGCTACCGCGACTTCAAGTACTTCTCCCTGCCGGATGTGGTGGCGGACAACGCGTCGTCCTCGCTGTTCGTGCTGGGCACCACCGAGCATCCTCCGCGCGCGATGGACCTCACGCGGCTGGAGATGACCCTGTCGGTGAATGGCGAGCCCGTTCAATCCGCCCGCGCGGATGCCATCTCTGGCGACCCTGTCGTCTCCGTCATCCAGTTGTGTGAGCTGCTGGCCCAGCGCGGCCAGGTGTTGCCGGCGGGGAGCATCGTGCTCGCGGGCGCCGCCACCGCGGCGCACATGCTGCGCCCGGGGGACCGGGTGCAGCTCACGGTGGAAGGACTGGGCATCGTGGCGGTGTCCGCCGAGTAACGCCGGGCGCTACCCGTCGAGCGGAGCGCCCGCCGCTTCCATCACCGGCCAAGGCGCGCGCGTGGATGGCAGGCGCTGGAGCAGGTGCCACGCCAGCTCCCGCGCCTGTCCTCGAATCTCGGGGACGGCCGTCGTCTCCCACAGCTCGCCCCGGCGCGGCGGGCCCAGGGTGTAGAGGCGTCCAGAGGCGCGTCCGCCCTCGTCCAGCAGCGCGCCGTCAGCGTCCGTGGCCAGTCCCATGCCCAGGACGTCCGGGCGCACCAGCCCGGTCTCCACCAGCCCACCCAGCACCGGATGGCCGCGCGTCATGGCGCCCTCCGGCCCCGTGCAGTTGATGACGTGCTGGACGTGCAGCGTCTCCTCCTCGCCCTGGCCCCGAGGGCGCACGCGGACTTCCACGCCGGACGCCTCCAGCGCGAAGCCCCGGACGCGCGCGGCATGGAGCGTCAGCCGGCCCTCGCGCCGCAGCCGCTCCATCGTCTCGCCGATGCTGGGCGCCATCCGGTGCCGGTGCACGTCCCAGTACGAGCGCAGATGCCGGAGGAAGCGCTGCCGCTCGCCCACCGGCAACCGCTGCCACAGCGGTATCGTCACGGGCCGCAGCGCGTCCACCACCGTCCGCCATTCCGCGCCCGCCTCCGCCGCGCGCCGCACCTCCCGGCGCAAGAGGTGGAGGATGGGACGGATGCGCACGGGAACGGAGTGCGTGCCCGTCACGCGCATGTCGCCGCGCTCGCGCCGCACCTCCTGGCGCAGGGCCCGCAGCGCCTCCCGGATGCCGGGCGAGGCATACGTCGTGGCGCCTGCCCGGGGTATCTCCTGGTGCACGTGGGGCAACAGGCCGTGCCGGGACAGCGCATGGATGTGCCCCTGGTGTCCCATCTCCATCAGCGACAGCACGGTGTCCACCATGGTGAGCCCCGTGCCGATGAGCAGCACGTCGTCGGTGGCGGACACACCCCGGAGCGCGTCTTGAGCCCAGGGGGAGCGGTGATACCGGCGGCTGGCGTACAGCCCGCCGTCGGGCACGCGCAGGTTGGAGGGCAGCGCATTGCCCAAAGCCAGCACCACGGTCCGGGCCTCCAACTGTCCCCCGCTGGCCAGCGCGACGCGCACCGTGCCGTCGTCCGTCTCCTCGACCGAGGCGACGTCGCTGGTCACCACTTCCAGATGCACGCCCTGCGCGGCCTGGGCGCGCGCCTCGCGCAGCACCGACTCCAGGTAGCGGCCATAGCGCTGGCGGGAGATGAACGCGCCGGGCGCCGTGTCAGGCAGCTCACGGCGCACCCAGCGCAGGAAGTGCTCCGGGTCGTCCGCGAGGGCCCCCATCCGCGCCGCTGGCACGTTCAGCAGGTGACACGGGCTCGTCGTCGAATACGCCAGCCCCAGGCCCGTGCCCACGCCCAGGGGCTTGGTGGTGAAGAACGGGTCGAAGATGCGCTCGCGATGCTCCGGGGAGATGCCGCAGCCAGTGTCGCGTACC
>NZ_VHLC01000096.1:0-34221 GCF_006547355.1 Myxococcus sp. AB036A
CCTCCAGGCCCTTGCCAAAGCCACCGCCCTCGGCTCCACCGCCCGCCGCTCCGCCTCCGTTGCCGCCGCGCCGTCCGGCCGCCCCCCTGGCCGCCGTGCCCAAGGGCACGGGAGCGCCCGCGTCCCCGAAGGCGCCCGCGTCCCCGGCTGCCGCTGCTGCTGCCCCCGCCGTCCGCGCCGCGCGGGCCCCGGGGAATGATCCATTCGGTGAGCCGCCCGAAATCCGGATGCCCATGGGCGGCTCGCCCGAGGACAAGCTGGAGTACTTCCGGGCCGTGGTCCGCCAGAAGACGGAGACCCTGGCGCGGGCCCGGACGCTGTACGCGGAGCGCGACGGCGAGCTCAACGGCGTGAAGCAGTCGCTGACGCTGGCGCGCAAGGAGCTGGCGGAGTCGAAGGCCAGTGTCTCCGCCTTCCAGGAGGAGCTGGCCCGGGCGGAGGCGAAGACCCAGTCGCGGCTCGCCAGCCTCCAGGAAGAGCTCTCCGCGGTGGAGGCGGACCGCAAGGACCTGTCTCGCGCGCTGGCGGAGGTCGAATCCGATGTGCCGCGCCTGACGGCGGAGCTCCAGGAGGAGCGCGAGGCCCGTGGCGCCGTGGCCGAGGAGCTGATTGGCGCGAAGGAAGCGCTGTCGCTGGCCCAGGACCGCGTGGCGGAGCTGGCCGCGGAGAAGTCCGAGGCCCAGGGCGCCCTGGAGGCCGTCCAGGAGCAGTACCAGCAGGCCATCGCCGACGTGGAGCGGCTGACCACCGACCTGGAGGCAGCGTCGGCGGAGAAGGACGCGCTGAGCCTGCGCACCGCGCAGTTGGAGGCCGCGCTGGCGGAGGCCCAGTCCGGGCTGAGCGCGCTGGAGAGCGAGAGCGACTGGTCGAAGAACTCGCTGGAGGAGGCCCAGGGCCGCGCGGGCACGCTGGAGGCCGAGCGCGACGAGGCGCGCAAGCAGCTGGCGGTGGTGGAGGACGGGCTGCGCACCCTGCAGGAGCAGGTGGCGGAGCTGGAGCGTTCGCTGGCGCTGAAGGACGCCGAAATCGTGGGCCTGCGCGCGGCGCTCACCGCGCGCACCACCGAGGCCGCGGAGCTGCCCGCGCTGCGTCAGGCGCTGGAGGCGCGCACGGCGGAGCTGACCCAGCTCAAGGCGAAGCTGGAGGCGGAGGCGGCGAAGGCCGAGGAGCGCTCACTGGCCCTGGAAGAGGGATTGGCACAGGCCAGTGAGCGGGCGCAGCTGGCGGAAGGCGAGGCCGCGGCGCTGAAGGAGGCGCTGGAAGCCGCCGAGGTGGAGCAGGTGTCGTTGCGCGACCGCATGGAAGCGGACGCGGCGGCGCTGGGCGAGGCGGTGCAGCAGGCCGAGACGAAGGTGTCCGAGCTGACGGCGGCGGTGGAGGCCGCGCACGCGGACCATGCGTCGTGGAAGGAGCAGCTCGCCGCGGTGGAGCTGAAGGCGGCCACCAAGGACGCCGAGCGCGTCGGCCTGGCCGCCCGGGTGTCCATGCTGGAGACTGCGTCCGGCCAGCGCGAGGCGGAGCTGGTGCGGCTGCAAGCAGAGGTGGCGAAGGCCCAGGAGGCGCTGGCGCTGGAGCGTGCACGCCGCGAGGCGGCGGAGGCCGAGCGCACCGACGCGGAGGTGAAGGCGGCCCAGGCCGAGGCCCAGGTGGAGTCGCTGACGGTGGGGCAGGGCGGCGCCGAGGCGCAGGTGGCCTCGCTCACCGAGGAATTGGAGGCCGCGCGCGCCGAGGCGGACAAGGTGGAGCGCCTCCAGGGCCGGCTGAAGATGATGGAGGGGGCCTTGGAAGGCGCGAAGGCCCAGGCCGCGTCGGCCGGCAAATCGGACGCGGCGCGCGCTGCGACCGAGGCGAAGCTGGCTCGCGCGGAGGCGTCGCTGAAGGCCGAGGAGCAGAAGCGGGCCGACGTGGAAGCCTCGCTGCGAGCAGAGCAGGAGGCACGGCGGGCGCTCGAGGCGAAGCTCGCCGAGCAGCCGGGGACTCCCTCCCAGAGCGCGGGTACGCCAGCGGACTGGGAGGCGGAGCGCGAGCAGCTCAAGGCGGACGCGGCCAACCTCAAGCGCAAGCTGGTGGCGGCCGAGACAGCGCTCGAGAACGCGGCGGGCTACAAGGCGAAGATTGCCCGGCTGGAGGCGCAATTGAAGGGCAAGAGGTAGAGGTTTTTCCTTCATGCCTTTCGACGCGCCAGTGGATGCCCTCACGGGAATGCCGGCGGCCCGCTTCGGGCTGTACCTGCATTTCCCGTACTGCCTTGCGAAGTGCCCCTACTGCGACTTCGCGGTGGCGGTGGCGCGGCAGGTGCCGGAGGAGCGCTACGCCCGCGCGGTGCTGGCGGAGCTGGATACCCGGCTGGCCGCCGAGCCCTCGCTCGCGGGGAAGGTGCTCGACTCCATCTTCCTGGGCGGTGGGACGCCGTCCCTGTGGCACCCGCGCTACGTGGCCCAGGTGCTGGACGGCATCGCCGCGAGGCTGCGGGTGGCGCCTGGCGTGGAGGTGTCGCTGGAGGGCAATCCGGAGCGCGCGGACGCGGAGCGCTTCGCGGGCTACCGCGCGGCGGGGGTGAACCGGCTGTCGCTGGGCGTGCAGTCCTTCCAGCCGGAGACGCTCAAGGCGTTGGGGCGCGCGCATGACGCGGCCATGGTGGAAGGGGCCGTGGACGCGGCCCGGAGCGCGGCCTTCCCGGTGGTGGCCATGGACTTCATCTATGGCGTGCACGGGCAGACGGTGGCGCAGGTGGAGGCGGATGCGCGCCGGGCGGTGGCGCTGGCCCCCGAGCATCTGTCCACCTACGCGCTGACGGTGGAGCGCGACGTGCTGGCGGAGGACACGCCCCTGTCGAAGCGGCTCAAGCGCGGCGAGCTGGAGCTGCCGCCCGACGACACCGTGGTCGACATGGCGCGGGTGGTGCGCGAGGTGTACGGGGCGGCGGGGCTGCACCGCTACGAGGTGTCCAACCACGCGCGGCCGGGGTTCAGCTCACGGCACAACGCGCTGTACTGGACGGGCGGGGAGTACCTGGCGCTGGGCGTGGGGGCCACGGGCATGTTGCTGTCGCCCCAGCCGCACCGGTACGTGAACCTGCGCAGCGCGGAGCGCTACCTCGTGGAGGCGGAGGCGGGGCGGCTGCCAGAGGAAGGCCGCGAGCCGCTGGGCCCGGAGGAACTCTTCGCGGAGCGCCTGTCCATGGGCCTGCGGCTGGTGTCGGGCGTGGACTGGGAGGCCGTCTGCGAGCGATATGGGCAGCCGGTGGAGCCCCGTCGGGCGGAAGTCGCGCGGCTGGTGGCGCACGGCTTCGCGACGCTGCGGGGCGGGCGGCTGGCATTGACGGAGAAGGGCGCGGACGTCCACAGCGCCGTGTGCGCGCGGCTGCTCTAGGCGGCGTCCACTGGAACGGATTTCGAGAGGCGTATGAGCAAGTGGATACTGTGGCTGTTCCTCACCCTGCTGACGGGCAGCCCGCTGCTGTCGCTGGGCCTCATCATCGTCATCATCTTCGTGGCGGACCGCTTCACGTGGCAGGTGCTGCCCAGCCCGGTGCGGCTGCTCAAGCGCTTCCAGCGCGCGGGGCAGCTGGCGGGCACCATCCTCACCAACCCGCATGAGCGGCGCGCGCGGCACGAACTGGCGGACATCCGCGTGGAGCAGCGCCGCTACGCCGAGGCGGTGGACATCCTCAAGCCCAACCTGGAGGCGGGCGACGAGGACGTGGACACGCTGTATCTGCTGGGCGTGGCCTACCTGGGCGCCGGGGACGCGCAGCGCGGCGAGCTGCTGCTGGACGAGGCGGCGAAGCTGGACCCGGACCACAAGCTGGGCGCCATCGACCTGGAGCGCGGCCGTTTCCGGCTGAAGCGCGGCGACGTGCCGGGCGCGGTGGAGGCGCTGGAGCGCTACTGCAAGGTGCGACACGGCACGGTGGAAGGCCGCTACCTGCTGGCCAAGGCCCTGAGCCGGGCGGGCCGCGGCGACGACGCGAAGCGGATGCGCGACCTGGCCTGGTCCGAATACGTGGTGGCGCCCCGGTTCCAGCGGCGCCGGGAGCGCAAGTGGGCCTGGCGCGCGCGGCCCAGCCGGCCGTTGATGTACGCGGCGGCCGTGGCCCTGGTGCTGGGCCTGCTGGCGTCCATGTTGCCCCGGTTCGGAGTGACCCCGGAGCGAGGCTACGGCGGCCGCTACGGCTACGACGTGTATGACGCGCCACCCACTGCGTCGGGGATGGAGGAGTACCAGGGCGAGTAGCGCTAGGCTCTCGCCCATGTTCCCCACGCCGTCGCAGGTCCTCCGCCAGCGGGAGGGAGTGCTGGCCGACACGCCGTTCCCCCTGCTGCTTCACGCGCTGATGGCGGAGGAGCGCACCTGCACGTTGGAATTGAAGGTGCGCCAGCGGGAGAAGCGCATCGTCTTCGAGGACGGCGCGCCGGTGGCGTGCCAGTCCAACCTCCTCCACGAGACGCTGGGCAAGTACCTGGTGGAGAAGGGCAAGCTGTCGGAGACGGACTACCAGAAGGCGCTGGCGGAGAGCATCTCCGCGGAGGTGCCGCTCAGCGGCCTGCTGGTGCAGAAGGGCCTCATCAGTCCCTTCGATTTGTACAAGCAATTGCAGGCGAACCTGGCGCACAAGCTGCTGGACTGCTTCCGCTGGGTGGACGCGAAGTACCGGCTCATCGCCGACGTGGAGCCTCCGGACGCCAGCGTGCGGACGAACACGGGCCAGCTCATCCTCACGGGGGTGGCCAACGTGATGCCCTTCGACGCGGTGGCCACGCACTTCACCTTCACGGACGAGCGCCGCTTCGGGCAGATGCCGGGCGCGGAGGCGGGGCTGAAGCTGTCGTCGAAGGACGCGCGGCTGTTCCAGGCGCTCCGGCTGCGCCCCACCTTCGGGGAGCTGATGGAGCGCACCGGGTTCGACACGGAGGTGGTGCTCCGGCGGTTGTACGCGCTGTGCCTGCTGGAGGTTGCGGGCTTCGTGGAGGACGTGGACGCGAAGGCGGCCCGGCTGAGCGCGGGGAAGGGGACGGCATCCGCCGCGCCCGCACCGGTGGCGCCTCCGGTGGCGGCGCCCGCTTCGCAGGGGACGCCGTTCTCCGACGAGGACGAGGCGGCGCGCAATGCCCTGGTGAGCGCCTTCATGTCGCACCGGAGCAAGGACCCCTTCGCGCTGTTGGACGTGCCCGAGGACGTGCAGCCGGTGCCGCTGCGCAAGGCCTTCCTGGCCCTGGCGGACCGCTACGCGCCCCTGCGCTTCCACACGCCGGAGCTCCGCGAGAAGGCGGAGGTGCTGCTGGCGGCCCATGCGAAGGCGTTTGGCGCGCTGTCGGACGCGGAGCAGAACCTGCTGTGGCGCAAGCGGCGCGCGGCGCATCGGGAGAAGGACCGGGGCACGCGGCCCACCACGGCCGAGCAGTTCCGCATCCGCACGGACTTGCTGGATGCGACGACGCAGTTCGACGAGGCGAAGCGCCGGCTGGTCGCGCGGAACCACGCGGGGGCCTTCGAGTACTTCGAGTACGCCTGCGACATCGACCCGAAGCCGCTGTACCAGGCCTACCGGGCCTACGCGCGCTATCTGATGAAGCCGGAGGCGCACGGACGGCTGGTGCAGCAGGAGTTGCAGGAGGTGCTGCGCCAGGAGCCCACGCTGGAGGAGGGCTGGGCCTTCCTGGGTGAAGTGGCCCAGGGCGAAGGCCAGTGGGGGCAGGCCGAAGACGCGTTCCGCAAGGCGTTCAAGCTGAACCCGAAGAACCGCCGCTACGTCGAACTCATCCAGGAGATTGTCCGGCGGCGCTAGGCAAGCCCCTGTCTGGTCGCCTGCCTGACAGGGTTTGTCTGTTGTTGGGTTTGGAGCCATTTCCAGTCCCTGCGGGTGGCGTCTGTTTGGCGCCCGACAGTGGATGTCATTATTTGCGGGCCGGGAGGGGCCTGGGTTTTCCTTTTTGCGGGGGGCGCTGGGTAGTCTTTGGCGCCATGGGCAGCATTCGTGAGAGGAATCAGTCGGGCCAGGCGGCCGTCGAAGCTGCCATTGTCCTTCCCCTGTTCGTCTTCCTCATCCTGGGCATCCTCCAGCTGGGGCTGATGCACCAGGCGCGGCTGCTGACCAAGTACGCCGCCTACAAGGCTGTGCGGGCTGGGTCGCTGAACAGCGCCAAGGTCGAGGAGATGGAGAAGGCCGCGCTCGCGGTGCTGATGCCGATGCTGAGCGTTCCCGGGCAGAAGGGGGCTTACATCCCCCCGGTGGGAAGCGCGGCGGAGTTCCAGGCCAAGTGGCGTGACGTGTCGGGCAACCAGATTCCCGGTACGTCACTGAAACACGCGCAGGTCACCGTCTGCGGCCCCACGCGGAGCGACGTCGGTGGAGGGGGTCCGGAGCTGGACTTCGATGACCCCCGGAACACCGCGCCCACGGGCTGGAAGGAGAGCCACCGCACCAAGCTGCGCGTCCAGGTGACGTTCAACTACCGGATGATCATCCCCTTCGCGGACTGGGTCATCTACCAATCCACCCGTGGCCGCGAGCTGCGGAAGGAATTGCGAATGTATCGCAAGCCTACCGACCCAAAGAAGCAGGGCGACAAACCGGACCGCACGGAGTCCCTCCTGGAGCAGGCGGCTGCGCAGAAAGTCTACATCACCCCCATTCGCGCCACCTACACCATGCGGATGCAGTCCAACTTCTTCCTCAACCGGGCAGCCCTCCCAGGGAGCAACGAATGCGTCTTCCCATTCTCCTACAAAGGCAAGGCGCCGTGAGCGCCTCGGCCAGGAGACGCGCGCAGCGAGGGCAATCCATTGTCCTGGGAGCGCTGTCCTTCCTGGTGCTCGCGTTGATGGTGACGCTGAGCTTCAACCTCGCACATGCGCTGCGGCAGAAGATGGGTTTGCAGCAGCACAGCGACGCGTTGGCGTACTCCATGGCGGTCCTGGAGGCGCGGTCGCTCAATTACTATGCAGTCAGCAACCGGGCCATCGCGGCTTCCTACGTCGCGATGAACAGCCTCCACGCATACATGGCGGCGGCGAGCGTGACGGGTTCGATGATGCGGGCCTCGGAGGCGAACTTCAAGGAGTTCGCAAGGCGCGAGAAAATCATGTGCAGTTGCAAGGGGTGCTACGAGCACTGCGTGCACGCCATGGAAGCGACGAAGATCGCGACCGAGTTCGCCAACGCGGGCCGTGAGTACGACCAGAAGGTCCGTGCCCTGGAGTCCAGCTTCAACGCCGCGATTCGGGGGCTCGACGTCATGGTGGACAACCTGCATGCCTCCCAGCGTGAGGCGCATTCCCAGACGCTCCAGGCCATCCAGGATGGCCGCAGCCATGGCCTGTCGCTCCTGGCGGACTACACCGCGCCGGACGTCGGTGCCCTGCCGCAAGCCGTGGGGGGGCTCAACGCGAATGAATTCAACTGCGCGGTGGATGGGATGAACTGCCGGGGGAGCGTGGAGAACGCTTCGCCCGAAGCGCTCGCCAGGGTCATGACGGAAATCTCCAACGCCACCCGTTCTGGCTGGCCGGCGGCACGAAAGACCGGAGCGCGCGGGGTTGCAAAGCCCCCGTACCTGCATGACGACGTCATCCGGGACCTTCGGGACATCGCACAGAAGAAGCTGTACACGGTGACCTCCCACGAGGGAACGGCGAAGTCGGTTCAGGACAAGGGCCAGGTCAACGACGGCGGGAAGCAAGGCGGTAACCAGGGGACGACGATTGCCGCGCGAGAGGAAGGGGCGATTCGGAACACCTGGGAGCACCAGCTCACGTCGACCACCGACTACGAGGCGGAAGTCTGGAGCGATGCCAACGGGGGCGACCATACCCCGGGTGGCGCGCACTCGGGCTCGCACAACTTCGAGGGTGTCAACGCCAACGCATTGTCGGGCTGCGCCCGGTCGGGCAACTGCTTCATGAAGTTCCGAGCCAATCCCTCCTCTGGCAGGGATTGGGGGCAGCCGCGCGTGTACAGCTACCTGACGCGGCGACTCCGGGTCGGCGACCCGAGCCGGGCGCCCTGGGAGTTGAACGCGTCGGCCCAGATTCAGCTGGACCATGGCGCGCAGGGGACCGCGACGCTGACGCTCGCGGCGCAGGAGGGCGTGGCGCTCTCCAAGGCGCTCGTCTACTACCACCGCTTCGGCGCGAATGGCTGGCGTGAGGCGCCCAACCTCTTCAGTCCCTACTGGCGCGCGAAGCTGCACCCCATCTCATCCGACGAGGCCGCGGAGGTCCTGGAAGCGGCAGGCAACACGGACGCGTCCCGGCTGGCGCGGGTCCCGGGGGTGTCCCTGTGAAGCGCGCATCCAGGCGAGGTGCCGCGGCCGTGGAGATGGCGGTGTGCATGCTCGTCATCGTCCCCGTGTTCCTCTACTCGCTGTTCCTCTTCGACCTGCTGCGCCACATGTTGGACTCGCAGGAGACCTCCCTGTCCACGGCCTGGGACTACACCGTCCTGGACTATGAGAAGGAGCCCGAGAGCGTCGCGACGGAGGACGGGGGGACGACGACGGAGGCCTTCTCTGGCTTCGAGATGGCGCAGGCCTATTCGCGGTACATGTACTGCGACCACGAGTCGGGTATCGACAGCTACGGCCCAGGAAAGGGGCCGGAGTGCAGCGCGGATCCCGATTCAGAAGACCACCACACGGACGTTGTCGCCCATGCGTGCTGGCTCAATCCTGGCGCACGGCAGGTGTACTGCACCCTGGATGCACAGGCCGTGGGCGCGTACGGCGTCTCACTCCACCAGTCCTTCATGGACACCTTCGGGCGGGGCGGCCTCATCCGCTGTTCCGCGCGCCTGGGCGTCCAGAACTACCTCCTGCCGGAGTCGTTCCTGCCGGAGTTCTCCGAGGTGAAGCTGGCCAAGGAGAAGCAGGAGCGGGCCAACGGCATCCACAGAAACGCAACGGGCGAAACGCTCCCGGAAGGCCATGCCCGAGGCGACAACGTCTACCTGCTCCCCTGGGAGCAGATTGCCATCCTCACCGACACCTGGGCACTCACGGAGCACGCGGACGTGCGGCCGGGCACCGCGGGTGGGCGAGGGATGCACGAGCGCGTCACCCAGCTCTACCAGAACGAGGACAACAGCGGCTTCACCGACATGTCGAGCGCGTCCGAGCAGTTGGTGAACCAGGCCATCAGCTCGGGGCTCCTCCATGACAGCCTGAGGCTGGAGTCCCAGAGCTACCGGACGCCTGGGGATGACCCTCGCAATCCCAGCCTCGCCATCAAGCCCGACCAGGGGGGGGACGGCGCCGGGGAGGAAATCGAGCAGCAGGGAGGCCGCCAGGGCTACTTCAGCAACGAGTGGCAGGACTGGGAGCGCAACAACAACCAGCGCACCTATGAGGCGCGTGGCAACTGGTACCTGGGTTGCGCGAGGTCGGAGTCGTGCTGATGCCCGTTGCCGCCTCGCGCCCCGTCGTCCGGATTCCCGCGCTGCTCTTCTCCGTGGCGGTGGTGGGCGGTCTCATCGGCTTCTCATGGGAGCACGCCGTCTACCGGGGCAGTGACAGCCATCAGGAATGGAGCCCGCCGGAGCTGGGCACCGACGTGGAGACATCCTCCAGCGGGTGGGTGCGCACACCCGCGGAGGAGGCCATCCTCCAGCGGGCACTGGTCCACTTCCCGCCGTACCCCAACGCCACCCGTCCCGAACCGCTCGCCGCCGACTACCTGGGGCCCGGGGCGCCCATGGCGGTGGCGTGGTTCTCCACGCAAGACGCGCCCGCGAAGGTCCTGGAGCACTACACACAGGCGCTGCTCGCCAAGGGGCTGCCGGTGCTGCACCAACGCCACGGAGAGCAGGGTGGCTACGTGGGCTACTGGAGCCCCGCCACGGAAGAGGTGCGGCTGGTGTCCACACTGGCGCAAGGGGGTGAGACGCTGGTGTTCGTCTCCGCCGGCCAGGTGGGCGCCATGCTGGCGCGGGCGGCGGCCGTGCCCGACTGGCTTCCCGTGCCCGGCGAGCTCGCGGAGACGCGCACCGTGAACTTCAACCTGGAGGGCGCCTCGCACCACGTGGTGACGGGCCAGCTCCAGGCGGACTCGCCGGACGCGGCGGCGCAGCGCTACGGTGCCCTCTTCCGTGAGCGCGGCTGGCAGGTGGGAACGCTCGCGCCGGTGGCGCCGAACGGCATCGCCTTCGAAGTGCTCAAGGGGTCCGTGAGCGGCCGCGCGGTGCTGCGCGGCCTCTCGCCGGGCTCGGGAGTCGAGGTCCAGCTCACGCTGCTACGCCGGAGCGTTGCCCCATGAGGAAGTCCCTGTGTCCGTCGCGGTCCGCCCGCGGCCAGTCCATGGTGGAGTACGCCATCGTCACCGCGGCCCTGCTGGGCTTCAGCACGATGGGGTGGCCCTTCCTGGTGCAACTGCTCAACGCGCTGCACCGCTACTTCAACTCCATCTACTACGTCATCCAGGCCCCCATCTGAGGCGCGGGGGCCTGGGCGCCGCGGTTACGGCGTCACCGTGGTGACGAACTCCGCCTTGCCGCCGGAGACCTTGAGCACCACGGCCTCCTTCACCGCGTCGCGGTTGGCGTCCAGGGTGATTTTGCCCGTCACGCCCGGGAACTCCTTCGTCGCGGCAATCGCGTCGCGCAGCGAAGGGCCGCTCAGGTCCGGCGCG
The DNA here is from genome assembly GCF_006547355.1 of Myxococcus sp. AB036A. Taxonomy (NCBI): domain Bacteria; kingdom Pseudomonadati; phylum Myxococcota; class Myxococcia; order Myxococcales; family Myxococcaceae; genus Myxococcus; species Myxococcus sp. AB036A. Next base: position 10,624 of record NZ_VHLC01000096.1, read on the forward strand.
CGCTTCATGGCGTCGATGGTCACCCGCGCCGCGTCGTACGCCAGCGCGGCCACGCTGTCCGGCACGCTGCCGTAGGTGGCCTTGTAGCGGGCCAGGAACTTCTGGAGCAGCGGGTCCGGGTTGTCCGGCGAGTAGTGGTTGGCGAAGTAGCTGCCCTCCAGCGCGGAGCCGCCCAGCTCGTACAGCTTGTCGGAGTCCCAGCCGTCGCCGCCGAGCAGCGGCACCTTGAGCCCGATTTCACGCGCCTGCCGCGCGATGATGCCCACGTCCGTGTAGTAGCCAGGGACGAAGACGGCGTCCGGCTTCAGCCGCTTGAGGGACGTCAGCTGCGCGCGGAAGTCCGTGTCGCCCTTGGAGTAGCTCTCGTCGCCCGGCACCTCGCCGCCGAACTCCTTGAACCTGGCGGTGAACACGTCCGCCAGGCCCATGGAGAACGCGCTCTTGTTGTCGCGCAGCACCGCCACGCGGGACAGCTTCAGGTTCTCCCGCGCGAACTTCGCCATCGCGAGCCCCTGGAAGGGGTCGATGAAGCAGACGCGGAAGATGTAGTCGCCCTTCTGCGTCACTTCCGGCGCGGTGGACGTGGGCGTCACCATGGGCACCTTGCCCGCCTGCGCCTTCTCCGCCATGGCCATGGACACCGACGAGGCCGCCTCGCCGAGAATCGCCACCACCTTGTCCTGGGTGATGAGCCGCGTCACGGCCTGGGCGCCTTCCTCCGGCCGGCCCTGGCTGTCGTAGACGCGCACCTGGAGCTTCTTGCCCTTCACGCCGCCCGCCTCGTTGGCCTCGTTCAGCGCCAGCTCGATGCCGTTGCGCGCGGACACCCCGAAGGTCGCCTCGCTCCCCGTGAGGCTGCCGACCTCTCCCAGCAGAATCGTGTTCGAGTCCACCGGAGCAGCCGGTGCCCCGGTCGCCTGCCCCTCCGGCGAGGGCGCGGCGGGCGCGTTCTTCTTCTCGCAGGCCACCACGGCCAGGGCCAGGGTCGCGAGCAGCATCAGGGGACGGCGCATCGGCAAGGTTCCTCCGGGGGACGGTGGCGTCACCCTATCCCTCTCCCCCCCGCCCTCCAACCAGCGGCGCTTCAGGGTGGGATTCAAATTGCAATGTGGACTGAAACGGTCCTGATTACATATGAGGTCCCCCGTGGCCCGAGGTTTTTCGGCGCCTGGACCCAGAGAGGAGACACCCGCACCCATGCTCCGGATGAGCAAGATGACCGACTACGGCATCGTGCTGATGACCGAGCTGGCTCGCGCGGAGGGTGACACGCGCACCACCCGTGAGCTGGCGGCGCGCACGCGCGTGCCACTTCCCTCGGCCAGCAAGGTGCTCAAGAGCCTGCTCCAGGCGGCGCTCGTGGTGTCGCACCGTGGCGCCAACGGCGGCTACGGACTGGCACGCCCGGCCCATGAGCTTCCGCTGGCCGAACTGGTCACCGCGCTCGAGGGGCCAGTCGCCCTCACGGAGTGTGGCGTCCACACCTCCGGGGGTGCGCCCTGTGAGCTGGAGTCCGTCTGCCAGGTGCGGGGCCACTGGCGCCTCATCAACGACGCCATCCAGGAGGCCCTGGGGCGGCTGACGCTGGCGGACCTCATCGCCCCCGCGCCCCGCGTGCCAGAGCGCCTCGTGGGCCTGGGGACACCCTCTCGCCCGGCGCCTTCCCCGGCCGCTGGCCACCCCCCTCCCGCTTCCGCGACAGGAGTCCGCTCATGAGCACCGAAACCCTCCAGGAACTGACGCGCCGCCCGTATGCGGCGGGCTTCGTCACCCAGGTGGAATCGGACACGTTTCCCCCCGGGCTGGACGAGGACGTCATCCGCCAGATTTCCGCGAAGAAGGGGGAGCCGGAGTTCCTCCTCGACTGGCGCCTCAAGGCCTTCCGCCACTGGAAGACGATGAAGGAGCCCACGTGGCAGGCCGTCACCTACGCGCCCATCGACTACCAGGCCATCAGCTACTACTCGGCGCCGAAGCAGAAGCCGGTGAAGGCCAGCCTGGACGAGGTGGACCCGGAGATTCTGCGCACCTACGAGAAGCTCGGCATCCCGCTGCATGAGCAGAAGCTGCTCCAGAACGTGGCGGTGGACGCCGTCTTCGACTCCGTGTCAGTGGCCACCACGTTCAAGGACAAGCTGGCCAAGGCGGGCGTCATCTTCTGCTCCTTCTCCGAGGCCGTGCGCGAGCACCCGGAGCTGGTGAAGAAGTACCTGGGCTCGGTGGTGCCGTACTCGGACAACTACTTCGCCGCGCTCAACTCCGCTGTCTTCAGCGATGGTTCGTTCGTCTACATCCCCAAGGGCGTGCGCTGCCCCATGGAGCTGTCCACGTACTTCCGCATCAACGCGGCGGACACGGGCCAGTTCGAGCGCACGCTCATCGTCGCGGAGGAGGGCTCCCACGTGAGCTACCTGGAGGGCTGCACGGCCCCCATGCGCGACACCAACCAGCTCCACGCCGCGGTGGTGGAGCTGGTGGCCTTGGACAACGCCACCATCAAGTACTCCACGGTGCAGAACTGGTACCCGGGCGACGCGGAGGGGCGCGGCGGCATCTACAACTTCGTCACCAAGCGCGGCATCGCGCACCGGGCGGCGAAGATTTCGTGGACGCAGGTGGAGACGGGCTCGGCGATTACGTGGAAGTACCCGAGCGTCATCCTCAAGGGGGATGACTCGGTGGGCGAGTTCTACTCGGTGGCGCTCACCAACCACATGCAGCAGGCGGACACGGGCACGAAGATGGTGCACATCGGGAAGAACACCCGCAGCACCATCGTGTCCAAGGGCATCTCCGCCGGCCGCGGGCAGAACACGTACCGGGGGCTGGTGAAGGTGCTCAAGAGCGCGGAGAACGCGCGCAACTACACGCAGTGCGATTCACTGCTGCTCGGTGACAAGTGCGGCGCCCACACGGTGCCGTACATCGAGGTGAAGAACGCGTCGGCGCAGGTGGAGCACGAAGCGTCCACGTCGAAGATTGGCGAGGACCAGCTCTTCTACTGCCGGCAGCGGGGCATCTCGCAGGAGGACGCGGTGTCGATGATCGTCAACGGCTTCTGCCGCCAGGTGTTCAAGGAGCTCCCCATGGAGTTCGCGGTGGAAGCACAGAAGCTGCTCGGAGTGAGCCTGGAAGGGAGCGTGGGGTAGGCATGGCGCTTTTGACTGTTCGCAACCTGCACGCCCGCGTGGCGGGCAAGGACATCCTCAAGGGCATCGACCTGGAGGTCGCGCCCGGCGAGGTCCACGCCATCATGGGCCCCAACGGCTCCGGGAAGAGCACGCTGGCCAGCGTGCTGGCGGGCCGTGACGGCTACGAGGTGACGCAGGGCGAGGTGCTGTTCGACGGCAAGCCGCTGCTGGAGCTGTCGCCCGAGGACCGCGCCGCCGCGGGCGTGTTCCTCGCGTTCCAGTACCCGGTGGAGATTCCGGGCGTGGGCAACATCCACTTCCTGCGCACCGCGCTCAACGCGCAGCGCCGCGCGAAGGGGCTGGAGGAGCTGGACGCCATGGACTTCCTCCAACTGGCCAAGGAGAAGTCGAAGCTGGTGCAGCTCGACGCGGCCTTCATGAACCGCTCGGTGAACGAGGGCTTCTCCGGCGGCGAGAAGAAGCGCAACGAGATTTTCCAGATGGCGGTGCTGGAGCCGCGGCTGGCCATCCTCGACGAGACGGACTCCGGCCTGGACATCGACGCGCTGCGCACGGTGGCGGGCGGCGTCAACGCGCTGCGCTCGCCCGAGCGCGGCATGGTGCTGATTACGCACTACCAGCGGCTGCTCGACTACATCGTCCCGGACAAGGTGCACGTCATCGCGGCGGGCCGCATCGTCCGCTCCGGCGGGCGCGAGCTGGCGCTGGAGCTGGAGGAGAAGGGCTACGGCTGGCTGGGGTTGGACGGTGGAAAGAAGACGGCGGCGGAGGCACGGCGATGACGGCCGCCCTGGCGCACTACCTGGACGTGGCCACGCGCTTCCAGGCGGCGCCCGAACAGGCGTCCGCGCCACAGTGGCTCAAGCGCCTGCGCGCCGACGCCCTGGCCCACTTCGAGCGGCAGGGCCTGCCCACGACGCGTGACGAGGCGTGGAAGTACTCCCGGCTGGGGGCCATTGCGGAAGGAGCGTTCATTCCACGGACGGATGGGCCCCGGGACACCGCCCACCTGTCGGCGGTGGTGGAGCGGCTGGGCCTGCCGGGGCCCCGGTTGGTGTTCGTGGACGGGCGGCTGGCGCCGGAGCTGTCGTCCGTGGCGGGCCTGCCGCGCGGACTGACGCTGAAGCCGCTGCGGGACGCGGTGCGTGAGGACGGCGAGCTGCTGGAGTCCGTGCTGGGACAGCGGGCCCTGGCGAACGAGCATGCCTTCACCGCGCTCAACGCGGCGCTGTTGGAAGAGGGCGTGCTGTTGCGGCTGGCACCGGGCGCGCTGAGCGAGGTGCCCGTGCAGGTGGTGTTCCTCACGCGCGGTGACGCGCCGGTGCTGTCCAGCCCGCGCATCCTCGTGGTGGCGGGGGAGAGCAGCGAAGCGACGCTGGTGGAGACGTATGCCAGCGCGGGCCCCGCGGGCTCGGCGGCGACGTTCACCAACGCGGTGACGGAGGTGACGCTGGGCGACAACGCCAGCCTCCACCACTACAAGCTCCAGGTGGAGGCGGACGCGGCGCTGCACGTGGGCGCGCTCCATGCACGGCAGGGGCGGGACAGCCGCTTCGCCTCGCATGCCTTCGCCTTTGGTGGGGCCATGGCGCGCAACGAGGTCCACGCGGCATTCGCGGGCGAGGGTGGCGACGCGACGTTGAATGGCCTGTATGTGGGGCAGGGCGCGCAGCACCTGGACAACCGCACGGCGCTGGACCACGCGGTGCCCCGGTGCACCAGCCGCGAGCTGTACAAGGGCGTGCTGGATGGTCACTCACGCGGCACCTTCCACGGGCTCATCCGCGTGCGGCAGGACGCGCAGCGCACGGACTCGCGGCAGCAGAACCGCAACCTGCTGCTGTCGGAGTCGGCGCAGGCGGACGCACGGCCTCAGTTGGAAATCTTTGCGGACGACGTGAAGTGCGCGCACGGCGCGGCGGTGGGGCGGCTGGACGCGCAGGCGCTGTTCTACCTGCGCTCGCGCGGCGTGCCCCACGCAGAGGCGGAGCGGCTGCTCACCTACGCCTTCGCTCGCGAGGTGGTGGAGGCGGTGCCCGCCGGCCCTGTGCGCGCGAACATCGAAGCGCTCCTGGCCTTGAAGCTGCCGGGCGCGGCGCAGCGCGAGGTGACGGCATGAGCGGCTTCGACGTGAATCAGGTCCGCAAGGACTTCCCCATCCTCCACCAGGAGGTGCGGGGCCGGCCGCTGGTGTACCTGGACAGCGCCGCCACGGCGCAGAAGCCGCAGGCCGTCATCGACGCGCTGGTGCGCTTCTACCAGCACGACAACGCCAACGTGCACCGCGGCGTCCACGTGTTGTCCGAGCGCGCCACGGAGGCCTACGAGGGCGCGCGTGAGACGGTGCGCCGCTTCATCAACGCCCGGGACGTGAAGGAAGTCGTCTTCGTGCGTGGCACCACCGAGGCCATCAACCTGGTGGCGCAGACGTACGGGCGCAAGCACATTGGCGCCGGGGACGAGGTGCTCATCACCCAGATGGAGCACCACGCCAACATCGTCCCCTGGCGGATGCTTTGCGAGCAGACGGGCGCCGTGCTCAAGGTCATCCCCGTGGACGACCGGGGCGAGCTGGTGCTGGACGCCGTGGACGCGCTGCTGACGGAGCGCACGCGCATCCTCGCGGTGACGCACGTGTCCAACGCGCTGGGCACCGTGGCGCCGGTGAAGGAGCTCACGCGGCGGGCCCACGCGAAGGGCATCCCCGTGCTGGTGGACGGCGCACAGTCGGTGACGCACTTCCCCGTGGACGTGCAGGACCTGGGCTGCGACTTCTACGCCTTCAGCGGGCACAAGATGTTCGGCCCCACCGGCATCGGCGTGCTGTACGGCCGCAAGGAGCTTCTGGATGCGATGCCGCCCTACCAGGGCGGCGGCGACATGATCGTCTCCGTGACAATGGAGAAGGTGACGTACAACCGGGTGCCGTACCGCTTCGAGGCGGGCACGCCCAACCTGGAGGGCGCGGTGGGGTTGGCGGCGGCCATCCGCTATCTGGAGGCGCTGGGGATGGAGAAAGTCGCCGCGCACGACCGGGGGCTGCTGGCCTACGCCACGCAGGCGCTGGAGTCGGTGCCGGGGTTGCGGATGGTGGGCACGGCGCGCGAGAAGTCCGGCGTGTTGTCCTTCATGCTGGCGGATGTCCACCCGCACGACGTGGGCACCATCCTGGACCGAGAGGGCATCTGCATCCGCACGGGCCACCACTGCGCGCAGCCGGTGATGCAGCACTTCAAGGTGCCGGCCACGTCCCGGGCGTCGCTGGCGCTCTACAACACGCGCGAGGACGTGGACGCGCTCGTCCGTGGCCTGCACAAGGTCCTGGAGGTGTTCCAGTGAGTGCGTCGGATGACTTGAAGGACCTCTATCAAGAGGTCGTGCTGGAGCACTCCAAGCGGCCGCGCAACTACCGCGTGGTGGAGGGCGCCACCGCGGAGGCGGCGGGCCACAACCCGCTGTGCGGTGATCAGCTGGTGGTGACGCTGAAGGTGGAGGGCGGCGTCATCAAGGACGTGGCCTTCCAGGGCCAGGGCTGCGCCATCTCCAAGGCGTCCGCGTCGTTGATGACGGGGGCGGTGAAGGACCGGACGCGCGCGGAGGCGGAGGACCTCTTCGAGCGCGTCCACAAGCTGGTGACGGAAGGTCCGGAGTCGGTGGACGTGGACGCGCTGGGCAAGCTGGCGGTGCTGTCCGGCGTCAGTGAGTTTCCCGCGCGGGTGAAGTGCGCCAGCCTGGCCTGGCACACGCTGCGCGCGGCATTGGAGGGACGCGGCGAGGCCGTGTCCACGGAGTAGGGGTGGAGGGCCACATGCGAGGAATGATGGCGGTGCTGGAGCGCGACGTGTCCGCGACAATCATCCCCAGCGGGGACCGGGTGGTGCTGCCCGAAGGCGCCGAGCTGCGGGTGACGCAGACGCTCGGCGGCAACATCACGGTGCAGGACCCCTACGGTCAGCTCTTCCGCATCGACGAGAAGGACGGCGGCGCGCTGGGCGAGGAGTACGCCCCCAAGGAGAAGGTCGCCGGCGACCCCAGCGAGTTCAACGAGGAGCAGGTCTGGGAGCAACTGCGCACGGTGTACGACCCGGAGATTCCGGTGAACATCGTCGAGCTGGGCCTGGTGTACGCGTGCAAGGCGGAGCCGCTGCCGGAAGGCGGGCAGCGGGTGGACATCCAGATGACGCTCACCGCGCCCGGCTGCGGCATGGGGCCGGTGCTAGTGGAAGACGTTCGCACCAAGGTGGGCTCGGTGCCTGGGGTGGCGGAGACGCGCGTGGAGCTCGTCTGGGATCCGCCCTGGGGGCAGGAGCGCATGTCGGACGTGGCGCGGCTCCAGCTCGGTTGGATGTAGCCGTGGGACGAAGGCCCTCGGCGAACAGCTTCGCCAAGGGCCGGTGACGTCTCAGCGCAGGGCCAGCCGCCGCGCGCCCAATCCGAGCGCCGCGGTGGCCAGCGTTCCCGCGAGCAGCTTCGGCCACCGGGAAGGCGCTGCCTGGCGCACGGGCACCATCGGCGCACGAGCAGAGACCTCCGGCATCTTCTCCGCGAAGAGCTCCACCATGCCCTTGATGAACGCGAACATCTGTCGCGGTCCCGGGCTGGAGACCCAGTTGCCATCGCGCATCATCGGCTCGTCCACCCAGCGGCCACCCGCGTTGCGCACGTCGTCGCGGATGCCCGGCCACGCGGCCAGCGCCCGTCCCTCCACGAGTCCCGCCGAAATCAGCACCCAGGGGCCATGGCAGATGACGGCGATGGGCATGTCCAGCGCGTCGGCGTCGCGGACGAAGTCGAGCGCGAGCGCGCTTTGCCGGAGGAGGTCCGGGTTCACGAAACCTCCTGGGAGGAGGACCGCGTCGAAGTCCGCCGCCTTCACCTCACGCAGGGACGCGTCCACGCTCACCTTCTTCCCTGGAATGAGAAGGTTCATCCCGCGGATGCGGCCCTTGTGGGGTGACACAATCGTCACCTCGGCGCCCTGACGCTCCAGCTTCTTCACCGGTGCTGTCAGCTCCACCTGTTCGAAGCCATCCGCCGCGAGCACGGCCACTCGCAACCCTTTCAGCTTCTTCATCGCGCACACCTCGCTGTGTCAGAACGGTTGGTCGTCTCGACACTGTGCATTCCCGCCGGGCCCCGCGTTGTGCCTCCCCGGAGGGCGTGCTACCGACGGAGCGCTCTGGAGGTCCTTCGAATGTCCGCCGCTTCCGTTCTCCTTCGCCGTTCTTTCGTCGTGGGTGCCGTGATGCTGCTTTCTCCCGTGGGCTGTGCCACCCAGACTGGAGCTGCTCGCACCGACAGCGAGCAGCCGACCTCGCGCGAGGTGCCCGCGCCCAAGCCGAAGTGGGGGCTGGTCATCCACGGCGGCGCGGGTGTCATCTCCCGGGAGAATCTCTCCCCGGAGCGCGAGGCGGAGGTCCGCGCCGCGCTGACCCAGTCCCTCCAGGCGGGACACGCGGTGCTGGCCGGCGGCGGCTCCGCGCTGGACGCAGTGAGCGCCGCGGTCCGCATCCTGGAGGACTCTCCGTATTTCAATGCGGGCAAGGGCGCCGTCTTCACGCATGACGGCGTCAACGAGCTCGATGCCGCCATCATGGACGGCGCGACGCGCAGAGCGGGGGCCGTGGCGGGCCTGCGGCACGTGAAGAACCCCATCTCGCTGGCGCGGCTCGTCATGGAGCAGTCGCCGCACGTGATGATGGTGGGGGAGGGCGCGGAGGCCTTCGCGAAGTCGCAGGGCGTGGAGTTGGTGGACCCGAAGTACTTCTACACGGAGGACCGCTGGCAGGGACTCCAGCGCGCGCTGGAGAAGGAGCGCTCGCGGCAGCCGTCCTCCTCGCTCCCGTCGGGGTATGACCCAGTGAGCGGGGACCACAAGTTCGGCACTGTGGGCGCCGTGGCCCTGGACCAGACGGGCGCGCTCGCCGCGGCCACGTCCACCGGGGGCATGACGAACAAGCGCTACGGCCGCGTGGGGACTCGCCCATCATCGGCGCGGGAACGTACGCGGACGCGCGCTGCGCCGTGTCCGCCACCGGCCATGGCGAGTTCTTCATTCGCTACACCGTGGCGCACGACATCTGCGCCCGCGTGGAATACCAGAACGTGCCGTTGCCGGAGGCCGCCGACGTCGTCATCAACGACGTGCTGGTGAAGGTCGGCGGCGAGGGCGGCGTCATCGCGATGGACCGCGAGGGCAACGTGGCCATGCCCTTCAACTCCGCCGGCATGTACCGCGGCTACGTGGGCGAGGACGGCAAGCCCTCCGTGGCCATCTTCCGGGATGCGGCGGAGGCCGCTGGCGCGAAGTAGCAGCGCACGGCGGCCACCATCCGGGACGCGCTCGGGGTGGGGTTGCCTCCCTGAGCGCGCCGTGAGGCGTCAGTCCCGGCCGCCGCGATGTCCCCCATCGCGGCGGTGATGTCCTCCATCTCGGCGGTGATGGCCCCCGCCCCCGCCGGGCGACGCCCGGTGGTAGTTGCCATTGCCCCAGCGATTGCCGTTGTTGCCACGGTAGTGCTGACGCACCGGGCCGGGGCCACGCCGGTAGTGGTTCCCGGGGTGGTAGACGTGGTGGCGCACCGCCGGGTAGCGGCGCCAGGAGTGCGTGAAGTAGTGCGGGTGCCGGCGCGCCACGGTGATGTGCGCGTGGCGGTAGACGGGCACCGTGACACGCACCGAGCCTCGGGTGGCCCAGCCGCCAGCGGAGAAGTACCAGGAGGGCCCGCGGCGCATCCACCGGGACGACACGTAGACGAGCCCAGGACGGGGCGGGGCGGCCCACATGCCGTCCACCCACACATAGTTGGCGCCGGCCCAGTACCAGTAGCCGGGCGTCCAGACGTAGGAGGGGGCTGGCGGCGGCGGCGCGTGCTCCACGCGGAGCGGCGGAGGCGCCTGCTGCGTGGACAGCTCCTCGCTCGCCACGGCGATGGGAATCTCCACCACCGGGGAGTCATGCCGGGCCCAGCCGCCGGACACCCACCGCCACATCCGGCCGTCCGGCTCCCAGTAGCCGTTGATGAACCGGTAGCCGTCCATGGGCGCCAGCCAGGTACCGGCGTTGAAGCGCCACTCGTTGCCGTCCCAGTACCAGTGGCCGGAGGCCCAGACGGCGCCCGCGAAGGGCCGGCCGGAGGGATTCTCGGCGGGGAGCTGGGGCGGGGCGTAGGGCGCCATGGGCGCCGTGTCCTCGTCCTCGAACTCCGTGTCGTCGTACGCGTATTCGGAATATCCAGGCTCTGACGCGGGGACCGGCGCGGTCTGCGCGTGAACCATGGGCGCCGCCAGCAAGGTCACCAGACAAGCCCACCATCGAGGAGTCATCGCGTCATCTCCGTGGGTTACCAGACAGATTCTGCCACCGGCCCCCCTGAGAGCTCCTCAGTGCGGGGCCGGTGTAGAAAAAGACGCGGTGCCGTCCGGCTTTATTCATCCCCCCGGCTAGGGCTTCACCAGGACCAGCTCCCGCGTCTGGATGAGGTCCACGTCGCCAGTGAACCCGGAGAACAGCTCGTACTGGCCGGGCATGACGCGGTTGCGCGGCACGCGCAGCGACTCGGTGACGCTGAGCGTCGCGCCGTCCTGCTTCTCGGACCGGGTGAAACGGCCGAAGGCGTTGTTCGCCTCCAACGAGGCCTGGGGGTCGGCGAGCTTCCATCCCTTGGGCATGGACAGCGTCACCTGCGTGCGGCTGGCCTCGGTGGTGTCGATGTAGAGCGGGGTGCGGCGCGTGCTCAGTTGCACGAACCGCCGGCCCAATTGCGCGGGGAAGGTGAGGGGCCCCAGCGCCATCCGCTGGCCACCCTCCATCCGCCCGAAGCGCGGCACGGTGAACTCGTAGCGCAGCACGAAGGGCGCGCCCACCTGCTCCTGGTTCTCCAATTTCACGCTCGACAGCGACGCACCGCCGAAGTACCGCGCCACCGCGCCCTGCAGCGCCTGGTTGCGGCTCTCCGCCGACAGTTGGTTGAAGGCCTCGGCAATCTGCGCCGCCTCGAAGCCGGAGTACGTCTCCTCGCCCTGCCCGCTGAGCGTTCCATCCTCGGCGAGCTTCAGCGCCAGCTTCACTTCCTTGCCGGGGGTTTCCTTCAGGGGCGGCGTCTGCACCTTCTGCAACGGGAGGCCGGGCTCGGGCAGCAGCCACGCCTCCCGCCCGCCCATGGCCAGCTCCGGCAGCTCGCCGAAGGGGCCGTAGCGTACGGACGTGTCCACCCACACCGGCTCGGTGCCGGGCACCTCCACGCGCAGCGCCGCGTACGGCAGCAGCGCGTCCTGGGGGAAGGTGTAGGCCGACGGGTCGGTGTTGAAGGTCCGCACCGCCACCACCCGCGAGGGGATGCCCAGCGCGTTCAGGCCGGCCTTCATCACCGTCAGCCGGCTGCCCCGGTCCTGGGCCACCGTGGACGCCGCCGTCTGGCTCAGGCTCGCGTCCCGGCCGGAGAAGCGCTGCATCACCGCCGCGTGCAAGGCCTTCACCGCGTCCAGGCCGGACTTGCCCTCCGCCGCCTTGCGCGCGAAGGCGTCCACTTCCGCCGTGCGCAGCCAGCGCTCCTGGAAGGCATCGCCGTAGAGCTTCACCAGGCTCTCGTTGCCCGTGTCGCCCGCGCCCACGATGACGAAGGGCAGGTACTCGTTGGCGGAGGGCGGCGCGTCCGGCTCGGGGATGAACGGCGGCACGCGGCGCGTCTCGAAGTGGAACACCTCCAGGTTGCCGTCCACCTTGGGCTCCGGCACCTTCATCCCGTGCGCGTCCACCTTCATGCCCACGCCCTTGGGCGCCACCACCGTGTACGTCACCCAGGCGTTGGGCTGGTTCGCAATCTGGAAGTAGAAGGCGGACGCCGTGAAGCCCGGCTGCGCGGGGCCGCGCGGAGGCTCCGCGAGCAGGTACTCCACCTCCACGTAGTCACCCACGGCCACGCCGGGCAGGCTCACCGTGTCCTTGCCTTCGATGTTCTCCGGCTCCAGCACCCGGCCGTCCGCCTTCAGCGTGCGCAGCGCCAGCACCTGCGCGCCGCGCGGCACGTTCACCTCGGCGATCTCCTGCACGCCCGACTGCTCCAGCGCCTTCTGCACCGTGTGGATGCGGTTGACGATGCTGCCGTCGGGGTACACGCGCACCGCCGCAGCATCCAGCACGAAGGCCGCCGCGCTGCCGCCGCTGACGGGCTCCGCCTCGTAGGCGCGGATGGCCTCGCGTCCGTCCACGGCGTACGCCTGCAGCAGCTCGCGGCCCGTCTTCGCGCGCTCCTCCGTGCGGCGCAGCGTGAGGTCGTCGCCCGCCATCGCCAGCGCCTTCTCGCGCAGCTTGAGCGCCTCGGCCGGCTGGCCCGCGTACTCGCGCACGTCCGCCATGCGCTTCACCAGCTCCGCGTTGCGAGGCCACACGGCCGCCAGCTTCTGGAGCACCGCGGTGGCGTCGTCGAAGCGGCGCTTGGACACGTAGAGGTTGGCCAGCGTGTTGGCCAGGCTGATGCTGCTGGGGTCGCGGGACTGGAGCTCGCTGTACAGCTTCGTCGCCGTCTCCATGTCGCCGCGCGTGCGCGCGTGTTCGGCCTGGCGCACCGCCGTCCCCGGGCAGCCATTCAGGGACGCCGCCAGGGTGTCGCTCCGCTCCGCCGCGTCACGGCGGCGGGCCAGGCTGTACTGGAGCGTCAGCGCCTCGCACAGGCCGGGCTGGGCCTCCAGCGCCGCGGTGAGTGACTCCTCCGCCAGGGCTTCCACTTCCAGCGCCAGCGCGGCGCGGGCGCGCAGCATGAACACCGGGTGGCCGGCGGGCTGGGCCACCTCGGACGCCGTCTTCAGCATGTCCATGGCGGAGGTGGGCTGGCCCTCGTCGAGGAAGAGCTCCGCGCGCAGCAGCAGCGCCGCCACGTTGCCCGGGTCCTTGGCCAGCACCGACTCCAGGTCACGCGTGGCCCGGCCGCGCGCCACCTTGGACGGCACGGTGCGGTCCGCGGAGGCGACTTCCGCGCGCAGCCACAGCAGGGCCGGGGTGTTGGCGTCCACCGAGGCCATCAGCCGCCGCGCGCCGTCCGCGTCCCGCTGCAGACCGTCCCGCACGGCCAGCACGACGGCCAGCAGCTCACCGGCCTCCTCGTGCAGGGCCGTCTTCAATCCCTCCGTGGTGGGGAACACGCCGGGCGTCTCGTCGGAGAACTCGACCTTGCTGCCCCAGGTCTGCGGCGCCGCGCCGGTGGCCGCGCTGAAGCGCACGCCGGACGGGCGCCCGTCCACGCGCAGCAGGGCGAAGGTGAGCAGGCCGGAGGTGCCGCCCTTGATCTGACGCACGACGAAGCGGTGCTTGCCCGCGGGCAGCTGCACGGCGCGCGCGGTGACGGTGGAGGTGGCGCGCTCCCAGGCCCGGCGCTCCATCAGCGGAGCTCCGTCCATCAGCACCTGATGCGAGGTGCCGCTCACGGTGCGAGCCACATAGAGGCCCGGCTCCGTCACGTCCGCGTCGAAGGCCTGGACGTAGAGGTCGCCCTGGCCGGGCTCGCCCGTCAGGTCCATCCGCCCGTCGGGGGCGCGCACCGTGCGCACCGGCAGCGGACCGAAGGCGCCGGTGAGGGGGCCCGCCAGCGAGCCATTCTGGCTCACGGGCGTGCGCTCGTCCCAGGCCAGTACGTGGAAGGGCGAGAAGGGCCCCACCAGCGAGACTTCGCTCACCCCGCCCAGTTGCTGCATCGCCGCGTCGCGGGCCTCCGCGTCCCCGCGCACCACGGCCACCGACATCCGCGCGCCGCGCATCAGATAGGCGGCCTCGCCCGTCGCGCCCGCCGCCAGCGCTCGCTCCACGCCGAGGAGGATGTCGTCATCCAGCGCCCGCGACGTGCCCACCGAGTCCAACACGTGGCGCGCCGCGACGGCCGCCAGCGGGTGCGTGGGCGCGCGCGCCACCAGCTCCAGTGACGCCGTCAGGGCGCGGTCGGGACGGCCCGCGCGGCGTGCCATCAGCGACTGACCGGCCAGCGCGTAGACATCTCCCGCGTCGCGGGCAATGGCGTCATCGAAGCGCTGTTGCGCCAGCGAGGCGTCACCCGCGACGAGCAGGGCATGGAAGCCCGCGAACGCGAGCGTGCGGGCCTGTTGGGTGCCCTTCTGCACCTGCTCCGCGGCGGTTTCGAGGACGCGCGGTGTCGCCGTGGAAGTGGAACGGTGGCAGCCCGTGAGGGCCGTGACGAGTGCGAGCGCGGCGAAGCCGAGTCGAATGGTGCGCATAGGAGGAGCCAGGGATAGTGCAATCCCTCGGCCGTGGCCATATTCCCCTGCGCTGCTGTGTCCGGGGCGCGTGCTGCCGGACGCTCTACCGTCGCTTGGGAGGGCTCTTCACGGGGGCCTTGGCGGGCTGCTTCTTCGGCGGAGGCGGCGGAGCAGGCCGCTTGGCGGGCACCGCGGCGACCACGGCCTTCGCCACCGGCACGTCGGGCACGGGCGCCGTCGTCCCCGGAGGCGGCGCGCGCCGCACGGTGTAGAGGAAGCCCTCCGCGCGGCAGGTGCCTTCGATGCAGCCGAAGGCGGGCACGGGCGCGTCCCCGAAGTGCTCCATCCAGCCCGGACCCAGGTTGAGCGGCTCGCCAATGGCCCGCTGGTCCTTGCCCTTGCCGACGTAGCCCTGCATGACGCCGTCCGCGTCCACCCTTAGCTCCAGCGCGGCCTCGCCCTCCGGCGACGCCAGGCCCAGCATGGTGCCGCGGCGCTCGCCCAGGGCCCATTCGAGCCGCAGCGGCGCGCCCGCGCCGTCATGGATGAGCGCCACGTAGCGGCCCGTGCTGCCCTGTAGCAGCAGCGCGGCCGCGGGGGCCTGCAGCGACGGCCCGTAGAGCATGACGTAGGCGCGGCGCTTCCAGGTGTCCGGCGGCGCGTCCGCACGCACGCGGGCGCTGAGCACGGCGATGTCGCCGTCCAGCCCCACCACGTCCACGCGGGCACGGCCCACGCGCGACTGCGAGCGCTCCTCCACGGGCGGGAAGATGATGGCCTTCTCCTCCGCCTCCACCGGCCGTCCGGCGACCAGGAGCGACGGCGCGTCCGGGCCGTGACCCACCGACACCGTGCGCTTCTCGGAGCCTGTCTCCAGCCGGCCGGGCATGGTCCGGGGCGATGGCGGGCCCAGGTCCGCGTTCAGCGCGGCGCCGGGCTGCGGCTGCACGGGCTTCTCCCCGCTGCGCAGCCACTCCCGGCCCAGCACGGCCAGCGCCGCCACCACCACCAGCACGGCCGCGGCCTGCAGGGCCATGCGCACCACCTTGCGCACGCCCTGGCGGACGCGCTGGAGGTGCGTCAGCTTCACCGGCGCCAGGGACGGCAGGCTGCCCGGGACGAGCAGCTCCAGGTCCGCGATGAGCGTGGTGACGGAGGGGTAGCGGTCCTCCGGGTCCGGCTTGAGGCACCGCGTGACGATGGCGTCCAGCCGCGAGTCCAGCCCCGGCTTGCGCCGCGACGGCGGGTCGAACGTGCCCAGCGGCACCTCTCCCGTGAGCCACTCGTAGAGGATGACGCCCAGCGAGAAGATGTCCGCGCGCGCGTCCGCGCTCTTCGCGTCCACGCGCTGCTCGGGCGCCATGTACGACAGCGTGCCCATGGACACGTGCGTGGACGTGAGCGCGTAGCGGGAGGAGGGGCTGGCATCCTCCAGGAAGGACGCGAGCCCGAAGTCCGACACCTTGGCGATGCCGCCGGCCTGCTGGTCCAGCAGGATGTTCTCCGGCTTCAGGTCCCGGTGGATGACGCCGCGGCCGTGCGCGTACTCGATGGCGCGGCAAATCTGCAGCATGCGCCGCAGGGCGCCCATGACGTCCAGCTGCGGCTCGCGAATCAGCTCCCGCAGCGACGGGCCGTCCACGAACTCCATCACCAGGTAGTAGGTGGTGTCCGTCTTCCCTTTGTCGACGATGGAGACGATGTGGGGATGGCTCAGGGCCGCGAGCGCGGCGGCTTCCTTCTGGAAGCGCGCGATGAAGGACGGGTCCTTCGCCAGCTCGGGATTGAGGAGCTTCACCGCCACCGTGCGGCCTAGCGAGAGCTGGGTGGCCTTGTGGACCTCCCCCATGCCTCCGCTGCCGACAAGCTTGTCGAGGTGGTAGCCGCTGATGATGTCCGGCGAGCGCGGACGGCTGATCGCGGTGGGGTCGATTGAGGACATGGCGGTGAGCGAAGGGGGCGGCCAGGGTAGCAGAAACCCGGCGTTGGAAATGTCCGCTCATGCACGGGTCAGCATTGCCCCCCGGCAAGCCGCCAGGCGCCCCGCCCGCCTGCCGTTCAGGGGCTGGACACTGGGGTGCGGCTGACCGCCTGGCGCAGGCTGTTCCGGACCTGGTCCAGGGAGGAGCGCATCTGCCCATGTCGGACGGACGCCGCCACCGCGCGCGCCAGGGACTTGAGCAGCGTCACTTCCTCCGGCTTCCAGGCGCGGGGACGGCGGCAGTCCTCGAAGGCCACCATGCCCCACCACTGCTGCCGGGAGGGGTTGAT
This sequence comes from Myxococcus sp. AB036A, assembly GCF_006547355.1. NCBI lineage: Bacteria > Pseudomonadati > Myxococcota > Myxococcia > Myxococcales > Myxococcaceae > Myxococcus > Myxococcus sp. AB036A. Next base: position 27,252 of record NZ_VHLC01000096.1, read on the forward strand.
GGGGCACAGGAGGATGGACTGCGTTCCCTGGCGCTCCAACAAGTCCTTCATCGTCGGGGGCGCGTCACGGGTGGGGCACGCCACCACCATGCCGGCCTCCAGCATGTCCACCCAGCCCGGCGCGAACTCGCGGAAGGAGAAGGCCCGCATCACCGGGTTGGCCAGCGGCGACGGCGTGGGCGGCTCCGCCCAGGCGTGGCGCATGTCCGTGATGAACCGGCCGTACGTGCCCTGCACGCGGTTCTCCAGGATGTACGCGCGGTCCACGCCCAGCGCGTGGCCCACCATGCTCAGCGCCTCCATGCCGGTGCTCGGGCCCAGGCCCTTCTCCAGCAGCAGCTTCGAGGCTTCCGACACCTTCGAGAAGGCTTCGATCATTGGTGCGCTCGTTTGAGTTCCGCCCCTATCCGGGACAGTCAGTGATTCTCTGAAGTCATATTAAGCAGGTTTCTTCTGTTTCTGTCAAATCTCACGTTCACTGGACGGATTGACGGGTGCGCGAAAGTCCTGACCCGGATGGGTTTTCTCGGACCTCGATAGGCGTTTCGAGAGGGTATCTCAGAAATCGATGTAAGACGGGTTTTTATGGACCCGCAAAGGCAACGGGGGTACCTCCCTTGGAAGAGGTACCCCCGCCGCACTGGTCGTAAAGCCGTAAATCTTGATTAGTTTGCTTCGGAGGCGGAGGTGGCCTTGGCGGCCTTCTTCGCCGGCTTCGTGGCCTTCTTGGTGGGCTTGGCCTCGGGGGCCGCCTCGGCCTTCGCCTCTTCGGCCTGGGGCGCCTCGGCGGTCTCGGGCTTGGCTTCGGCGGCGGCGGGCTTGGCGCCGGCAGCGGGCTCGGCGGGAGCCGGGGTGTTGGCGAACGCGGTGGCGGCGGCGAGGAGGGCGGCGGCGAACACGGTCTTCATGAAAAGCTCCGTTGACGAACGACGACGCGAGATTGCGCCGTCCCAGCGAGCGAGGGCTTGAGCAGGCGGCGTGCCAGGAGCCTTGTCAGAGGGAGAGCAGGTGTCTTGCGGGGATGTCCGTGGGGAGAAACTCCGCAGTTGGAGCTCCGACAATGGGGGCAGGCTCCCCAGGCGGGCAGTTGCTGCTTTGACGATGACGGAGCACTTGAGCAAGCTGCACGCGTCATCTGGTTGCAGGGTGTCGGCCCAGCACCTTCGCCGCGCATGTCGCGTGGTCATGGTGTGGGAGAGATGGTCCATGCGGTTCCTCTGTTTCGCGACAGCGTTGGCCGTCCTGGGTACGGGTTGCGCGACGGGTATTCCGCTCGAGCGACTGGAGGCCCAGGTCCTCGAGGCGGACCGGTGGCGTCGCGAGTACGAGGCGGAGCGGGAGCGGGCCGAGGCGTTCGCGCTGCGCATGGCCCAGCTGGAGTCCGCGCTGGAGCAGGTGCGGCTGGAGCGCGCGGAAGCGGAGCAGGCGCGCGCGGCGCTGCTGGAAGAGTTGGTGCGCACCGAGGCGGACCGGCACGCGCTGGAGGAGCACAACACCCAGCTGCTGGCGCTGGAGCGCGAGGTCAACGAGCTGAAGGAGCTGAAGGAGATGCACGAGGAGCTGTCGGACGTCTGGTACGAGTCCGCGCTGGAGCGTGCACGGCGGCGGTTGAACAATCCGCCCCAGCCGGCTGCCCCCCCGGCGGCCGGAAACGTTGCCCCGACGGTGCCCTGACGTCCCGCCGGACGCGCGGCGCCGGCCCCGTGATAGAGGAACGGCGTGGCGAGCTCCCGCATCCCCATCCGCGGCTACCGGGCCGGCTTCTTCTTCGTGGTCGTCCTGCTGTCCGCCGTCACCGCTTTCACGTTGTGGACGGAGGTCCGCACGGGCAGCCAGGTGGACGGGTTGGTGCAGGAGGCGCTGGAGCGGGCCGGCTCCATTGGCCGCATCCGCGTGGACGCGCTGTCGCTGGAGGCCGCCATCGAGGCGCATGTCCGCGCCACGGGTGACGCCGAGCGCCGCGCCGCGGACGCGGTGATGGAGCAGATTCTCGCGGACATCCGCGCCTCGTCGGAGGCGTACACCCGCAACCTCCCGCAGGGCGAGAAGGCGCTGTGGTACCGCTTCAACGCCGCCTGCCAGGGGCTGGCGGACCAGGTGCGCGCGGCGGCCATCTTCTCGCAGCGCCGCGAGGCGGAGCGGGCCCGGCGCCACCTGGCCGAGCGCATTCGCCCGTTGGCGGCGGAGCTGGACGCGCTGGGCGGCGCGCTGGAGGAGGAGAACGCGGCCGAGGCACGCAGGCTGGTGAACCGGTTGGAGGACCTGCGCGTGCGCAACACCGCCCTGGGCGCGGGTGCCACGCTGCTGGCCATCCTCCTGTCGTCGCTGGTGGGCTGGCGCGTCACCTCGCTGCTCAAGCGCCAGGAGGCCATCATCCAGGGCCAGTTGGAGGAGCTGGGCCGGCACAACCAGGAGCTGGATGCCTTCACGCGGCGCGTGGCGCACGACCTCATCTCCCCGCTGGCGCCGCTCAAGGGCTACCTGACGCTCATCCGCCGCACCGGCGCGGTGAACGACGCGGGCGCGCTGGAGATGCTGGCGCAGTGTGAGTCCAGCGCTGTTCGCATGGGCGAGCTCATCGAGGCGCTGCTGCGCTTCTGCCGCGCTGGTACGCGCGGCGAGAGTACGGTGGGTGAGCTGGACACGGCCGTCACCACCGTGTTGCTGGAGGTGGCGCAGACGGCGGCGGCGCAGGGCGTGGCGCTGGAGCGGGAGCTGGAGCCCGGCGTGGCGGTGGACTGCCCCGGGCAGTTGTTGCAGGTGAGCGCGCGCAACCTGCTCACCAACGCGGTGAAGTACTCGGCGGGCCGGCCCGACCCCCGGGTGAAGGTGCGCGTGGCCACCGAGGACGGCATGGCCGTGCTGGAGGTCGTGGACAACGGCATCGGCATGGCGCCGGGCACCCAGGCCTCGCTGTTCCAGCCCTTCTTCCGCGCGCCGGAGGTGCGCGGGCTGCCGGGCCACGGACTGGGGCTGGTCACCACCAAGCGCGTGGTGGAGGCGCACGGCGGCACGCTGGTGGTGCGCTCGGAAGAAGGAAAGGGAACGCACGTGGTGGTGCGCTTCCCCCGCGTGGTGCGCCCGGCGGCGGGCACCAGCGGTTCTCAGACAACGACTGCTTCCGCCGGAATGCGCAAGGTCGGTACATGAGCTCAGCCCGCATCCTCGTCGTGGATGATGACCCGCAGGCCCGCGATTTGCTCCAGCGCTTGCTGGGGCCGCTGGGGGCGGTGACGCAGGCTCCGGACCCGCGTCGCGCCACCGAGCGCATCGCGGAGGGCGCCTTTGACCTGGTCCTCACGGACATGGCCATGCCCGAGCCGGGCGACGGGCTGAAGGTGCTCCATGAGGTGAAGGCGCACCTGCCGGACACGCCCGTGGTGGTGGTGACGGCCTTCGGCAACATCGAGGGCGCGCTGGACAGCATCCAGCAGGGCGCCTTCGACTACCTGGCGAAGCCCTTCGACGTGGACGCGATTCTGCGCGTGGCGCGCCGGGCGCTGGAGCAGAAGCGGCTGGTGGAGGAGAACCGCTCGCTGCGTCAGCAGGTGGAGCGTGGTTCGCTGATGCTGGTGGGCCGCAGCCCGGCGCTGCTGGAGGTGTACAAGCACGTGGCGCGCGCGGCGGCCAGCAACGTGCCCGTGCTGATTACGGGCGAGACGGGCACGGGGAAGGAGATGGTGGCGCGCGCGCTGCACAAGCGCTCGCCGCGCATGAACGGGCCCTTCATCCCCGTGGACTGCGGCGCGATTACCGAATCGCTGATGGAGAGCGAGCTGTTCGGCCACGCGAAGGGCAGCTTCACCGGCGCGTCCGGCGCGCGGCGAGGCGTCTTCGAGGAGGCCAGCGGCGGCACGCTCTTCCTGGATGAGATTGGCGACGTCGGGATGAAGGTGCAGTCGCAGCTCCTGCGCGTGTTGCAGGAGGGCGAAATCCGCCGCGTGGGTGAGAGCGTCCCCGTCAAGGTGGACGTGCGCGTGGTGGCGGCGACGAACAAGGACCTCAAGGCCCGGGTGGCGGAAGGCCTCTTCCGTGAGGACCTGCTGTACCGCCTGGACGTGGTGCACCTGCACCTGCCGCCGCTGCGGGAGCGGAGCGAGGACATCCCCGCGCTGGTGGAGCACTTCGCCGGGCGACATGCGCGCGGCGGCGTGCGGCCGGTGGTGACGCAGGAGGCGAACGCGCGCCTGGCGGCCTACGACTGGCCGGGCAACGTGCGGCAGTTGGAGAACGTGGTGGCGCGGGCGCTGGCGCTCAACGTGACGGGCGTCCTGGGGCCCCAGGACTTCCCGGAGCCCATCGGGGATGCGTCCACCCCGAAGATGGCGGGCCTGGCGGGTGACATGCCGAGTCTGGCCGAGCTGTCCCGCCGCTACGCCGCGCAGGTGCTCCAGCACGTGGGCGGCAACAAGAGCGAGGCGGCGCGCCTGCTCGATGTGGACCGCAAGACGCTCTACAAGCTGCTGGAGGCCCCGGAGGCCGAGTCGTAGCGCGCGCGGCGGACGTCAGTTGCTGACGCCGAGCAGCTCCCGAATCTGCCGCAGCAGCTCGATTTCGGCCGCGTGCACGCTGCCGTCGCTGGCGATGAGCGCCTTCGCCTCCTGGATGACGGCGGAGGGGTTGGTGCGCAGGATGCCCATGTTCGGCGGAGGCAGGGGCTCGTTGTTCTGCAGACAGCGCGTCAGCGCGGCCAGCTCCTGCAGGGGCACGCTCATGCCTCGCGCGGTGTCCAGGATGTGCCGAATCTCGGAGTGAGCGACGCGGCCATCGACGGTGGCGACCTGGAGCAGCAGCTTGAGGACTTCGACGTGGAACTGTTCGGGGCTCATGTCCCGCTAGGCTGGCTTTTCCTGGGACGCCCGTCCACCTATTGACGGTGTCAGCGCGCGGCGGAGCACCGAATGGCGGTGCTCGAAGAGGCGCCGGATGAAGGCCTCCGCCAGTCGGCCGCCGAAGCGGGGCTCGAAGTCGAGCTGGTCGATGATGTCGACGCCGGCGTGCGCCTCGATGATGCTGCGCTCGTGCCGCCACTGACGCATCGTGCTCATGGGGGACTCCTCGACGAAGCGGCGTCCCGGCTCCAGCACGCGCAGCGTCACGTCGGACCAGCCCACCGGCAGCACGCCGCCCAGCAGCAGCTTGCTGCGGAACAGCGGTTGGCCAGGCTCGAAGGGCACGTCCTCGAGCCTCGCCACGCCCGGAGGCGCCGTCATCCGCAGGTATGGGTGCATCTCCGTGGAGATGCCCTTCATCGACGTCACCCACGCCCAGGCTTCAGCGGGAGTGACCTCCACGTACGATTCGAAGCGGAGACTGCGGGTTGCCATGACGCCCCCGGTCCGCGTGTCACCACGCGGTGTGACGGTAGTCCTTGAAGAAGTTGCCCCAGACGTACTCGCCGCTGTTCTCCGAGGCGATGATGGGGTCCACCACCCGCGCCGCCCCGTCGACGATGTCCAGCGGTGGCTGGAAGTCCAGCTCCTGCACCTTGCGCTCCGCGTGCTGCGCGGGGTCCTCGTCGGTGACCCAGCCGGTGTCCACGGCGTTCATGTAGATGTTGTCGCGGGCGTAGTCCGGCGCGGAGGTCAGCGTCATCATGTTGAGCGCCGCCTTCGCCATGTTGGTGTGCGGGTGTTTGTCCGTCTTCGTCCCGCGCGAGAAGCTGCCCTCCATCGCGGAGACGTTCACCACGTGGCCGGGGGACGAGCGGTCCCTGAGCATCAGCGGCTTCAGCTTCCCGACGAGGATGAAGGGTGCCACCGCGTTGATGAGGTGGACCTCCAGCATCTCCGCCGTCTGGACCTCGGCGAGCCGCAGCCGCCACGAGTTCACGTCCCGCAGGTCCACCTGCTGCAGGTCCGCGTCCAACCGGCCCTGCGGGAAGAGGGCGCGCTCGTCACCCTCCTGCTCCAGGTTGTAGGGCAGCATGGACAGCGCGGCGGAGGAGTGGATGCCCAGCGCCGGGTCGCTGCTGCGCCAGGTGGTGGCCAGCTCCGAGCCGCCCGCGTTGCCCGCGCCCAGGGCGGCCGGCTGCACCGTGGCGACACAGGCGTCATGGCCCGCGAGCAGCGCGCGCGCCGCCGCCGGCAGGTCGTCCGCGCGGCGCATCTCTCCTGGCAGCAGGTGGCCGTAGAAGCCCGGCGGCCGGCGCACCGTCTGCGCGGCGTTGTTGATGAGGATGTCCAGGCGCTCGTGCGTCTGCTCGATGTACTTCGCGAAGAGCTCCACGCTGGGCGCGTGCCGCAGGTCGAGCCCGTGGATGTGCAGCCGGTGCGCCCAGTCCGCGAAGTCCGGCTCCTGGACGTAGCGCTTCGCGGCGTCGTTGGGGAAGCGCGTGGTGGCGATGACGCGCGCGCCGGAGCGCAGCAGCATCAGCGAGGCCTGGAAGCCAATCTTCACCCGGGCGCCGGTGATGAGCGCGACCTTCCCATTCAGATCGGCGCGCTGGGTGCGCTTGGCGTAGTTGTAGTCCGCGCACTCGATGCACATCGCGTCGTAGAAGAAGTGCAGCTTGCGGTACTCGGCCTTGCAGACGTAGCAGCGGCGGGGCTGCTCGAGGATGCGCTCGGGCCCGGGTTCCGAGGGAGGCGGCGGGGGCAGCGCCGGCACCGTGAAGATGGCGGAGCGGCGCAGGGTGCGAATCTCCGTCGTGGCGCGGATGGCGCGGTCGTGCTCGCGCTTCGTCTTCTTCCTGTCTCGGCGCAGCGCCTTCGCCATCCGGGACTTGGTGTCGCGGTCCGGGTGCAGCACGCGGCCCGCGGCGCTCAGGAAGGCGATGCGGTCCTCCTCGGGGAGGCCGGCCAACAGGAAGCGGTCCTCGCTGATGGCCTCCAGGATCTGGGTGATGCGGCGTACCTCGTCCAGGGACAGGGGGGCAGCGGGCAGCGCTTCGGGAGCAGGGATCGGAGCAGTCTCGGCGAGCTTCATCTCCCCCGCTGCATATCTTCCGAAGGGGGCGGGTGGAAAGAGG
>NZ_VHLC01000097.1:0-34103 GCF_006547355.1 Myxococcus sp. AB036A
CCCTCCAGGAGGCGTCCACCTCGGCGAACTCGGACTCGGGAAGCATCAGCTTCAGCAAGTCGTAGAGCGGCGCATCGCTGACGAGCCCGGGCGGCGGCGACTGCGTGGGCAGCGGCTTGGGCGCGTCCACCGGCGTCGAGTCCGTCTTGATGGACATGATGCGCTTCTTGATTTCCTTCTCGTCCCCGAACAGCTCGATGGTGTTCCCGTAGGACTTGGACATCTTCTGGCCGTCGACGCCGGGCACCGTCTGGGTGGTCTCCTGGATGCGCGCCGCGGGCAGCTTGAGGATGCCGGGCGCATGGCCCCGCTCCTTGCCTTCCGGGTCGGCCGGGTCGTAGCCGGGCACGTACTGGGTGTTGAACTTCACCGCCCAGTCGCGCGCGAACTCGATGTGCTGAATCTGGTCCTTGCCCACCGGGACGAAGTCCGCGCTGTAGAGCAGGATGTCGGCGGCCATCAGCACCGGGTAGGCGAAGAGGCCGAAGTCCGGGCTGATGCCCTTGGCCACCTTGTCCTTGTAGCTGTGGGCCCGCTCCAGGTGCGCGTGCGGCGTCACGGTGCCCAGAATCCAGTACAGCTCCAGCACCTCACGCACGTCGCTCTGCCGGAAGAGCACGGCCTTCTTCGGATCCAACCCCAGCGACAGGTAGGCCATGGCGGCCTCGCGCGTCAGCGCCAGCGCGGCCTTGGGATCCCTCACGGTGGTGAGCGCGTGCAGGTTGGCGATGAAGTAGTACCCCTCGCCTTCATCCTGGAGCTGCACGAACTGGCGGAGCGCGCCGTAGTAGTTGCCGATGTGCAGCCTGCCGGACGACTGCACTCCTGAAAGAATTCGCATGGACTCGCTCTGATTCGGTTGGGCGGAATCGGGAATCGGACGGGGCTCGTTCGCACACCCGACGCGGCCCTGCAACCGTCCGTTGCCCGTGTCCTGCGCCCGTTCAGTATCCGAAGTCAAGACGGACTCTCCCTGGAACTTTGCGCCCCGTCAAGAAATCCCGAGCAAATTCAGGTACTTGCAATTGAATCACAGTGGGGTGCGCCGGTACCCTGGGGGTTCCTCACGCGGGCCAACCCACCTTGGAGGAAGCACCTGCATGGAGCCATTCAACGGAAGTCTCGCCAACTATCGCTTGCAGTTGGTGATGCCGCCGCTGTTCAGCGCGCCCGGGGTTGAAGGGGTGCTGAGCGTGGAACGTGGCGCGGTGCGGCGCTGCTTCCACGTCAAGGACGGCTACCTGGTGGGCGAGAGCTCCAACGACCCGCGCGAGCACCTGGCCCAAATCCTGGTGAACCTCCGCATCCTGGACGCCCCCCGCGCCGCGGCGGCCTTCGAAGCGGCCGAGGGGGCGGGCATGCCCTACGGCACCTTCCTGGTCCAGCGCTGCTTCGTGGAGCTGCCCCGCCTCATCGAGGCCCTGGAGCACAAGGCGCGCGAGTCCCTGTTCGACTGCTACGCCTGGGAGTCCGGCGAGGTGGTGTTCACCCCGGGCCTCCCTCCGTCAGCCCGGGCGATTGGCCTCAAGCTGTCGCTGTCCACCCTGCACCGTGACGCGGTGTCGCGGTGTCGCGAGTGGAGCATGTTCCGCGACATCTTCCCCCGCATGGACACGACGTTCCGCGTCTTCCGCGAGTTCGCCGTGGAGACGTACTCGGAGGAAGAGGACGTCTTGCTGGACCTGGCGGCGAGCGGCGCCACGCTGGGAGAGATGCTCGCGAGCGCCCGGGAGGCCCCACTCTTCGCCGCGCGCTGGGTGCTGCACCTGTACCGGCGGGGGGCCCTGGCCCCGCGCAAGGCCCTCGGCCCCCGATTGGGTGAAGCCGCCGAGTTGGAGGAGCTGCTCACCCTGGTGAAGCGCTTCCTGGAAGCCGGTCAGTATGACCATGCCGTCGCCCTGGCCGCGCAAATCCTGGAGCAAGGCCCCGTCCCGGAAGCCCACGCCCTGTACCGCGAGGCGGAGATCCGCCTGACGCTGGCCCTCAGTGACGAGCTCTTCGCGCTCGACGGGCGCCTGGTGTTCGAGCCGATTCCGCGCCCCACCCCGCCCGACCTGACGGCGGATGACCTGTACCTGTACTCGAAGCTGCGCGGCAGCCGGAGCATCCGGCAGGCCCTGCGCACGGCGGCCATGGGCGAGCTCGCCGCGTCCCGCTCCGTGCACCGACTGATGGCGTCCGGGCTGATTCGCGTGGCCCCGCTGCCAGGGAGCGGGCCCCGGCGGGCCCACACAGATCCGTTCGGCCTCCCCATCCACGGCGTGGGGGGCTGAGCGCCAGCGGACGGAACGTTCCTTCCACGGCGCGGAAGGCCCCGGGCCGCCCCTACCTCGCGGCGGCCCGCGTCTTCTTCGCCTTGGGGACGAAGACGTCGCTGCGCGGGTGGAACTCGTCGTACACGGACCGCAGCCGGGCGGCGTTCACGTGGGTATAGATTTGCGTCGTGGCGAGGTCCGCGTGCCCCAGCATCTGCTGGACGGCGCGCAGGTCCGCGCCACGCTCCACCAGGTGCGTGGCGAACGAATGCCGCAGCTTGTGCGGTGACAGCGGCTTCACGATGCCCGCCTTCAGCGCGTACCGCTTGAGCAGCTTCCAGAAGCCCTGCCGCGTGAAGCCAGCACCGCGTGGCGTGACGAACAGCGCCTGGGACTTGCGCCGCCCCAGCACCGCCGGCCGGGACTCCGCCAGGTACGCCTGGACCTTCTCGATGGCCACGCTCCCCAGCGGGACGAGCCGCTCCTTGGCGCCCTTGCCCTTCGCCACCAGATAGCCCGCCGTGAGCTGCACGTCGTTGATGCCCAGCCCACACAGCTCGCTCACGCGGAGGCCGGTGGCGTACAGCACCTCCAACATGGCCTTGTCACGCACGCCCGTGGACGTGCGCTCGTCCGGGGCCGCCAGGAGCTGCTCCACCTCTTCCAGGGTGAGGAACGACGGCAGCTTCCGGGCTGACCGGGGCGTGTCCAGGTCCTCCGTCGGGTCCTTGTCCGCCATGCGCTCGGCGACGAGGAACCGGTGGAAGCCGCGCAGGGCCGCCAGGTGACGGGCCTGGCTGCGCTTGCCCAAGCCCCGCTTGCCCAGCGCGGCCAGGTGCGCGGACACGTCCTCCTGCCGCGCCTGCGTCACGTCGGAGATGCCGCGGGAGCGCAGGTCCTCGAAGTACACGTTGATGTCGGCGGCGTAGGCGTCCACCGTCTTGCCGGACAGTCCGCGCTCCGCGCGGATGAAGGCGATGAACGCATCGAGCATTCCTTCCATCGCCGCGCAGGCTACCGGAGGCGCGCGGCGAGGCAACTCAGCGGCTCAGGCCCGGGGCTCCCTCGCCCCCTCCGGCGAGGCCGACTCCAGCGCCTGCACCACCCACGGCCAGCCCACCACGATGTTCCCCGGCGAGCGCAGGCAGGCATCCGCCACCGCCAGTACCTCGGCCGGCCGCGAGCGCACCGCCAGCGCCAGATGCCGCCCCAGGAAGGGATGCGGCAGATAGCTGAGGTTGTGGTGACGCACCGGCACCCAGCCCAGCGTGGGCCGCCCCGTCCAGCGCTCCACGGCATACGCCACCGCGGACGCCAGCACCTCCAGCGCATAGAGCGGCAGCCGGAACGCACTCACCAGGAAGGCCACCAACGCACTGGCGGCCACCGCGCCGGCGTAGGACGGATTCGTCGTCCCACTCCAGAGCAGCATCGGCGTCAGGCTGGCGAGGATGGCCGCCATCTGGACCCTCACCACGGAGGGGCCCCGGCCAATGGCGATGCCGCTGATGCTCCCACACGCCAACCCGGCAACGCTCCCCAGGCACACCCCCACCACCATGCCCGCCACCCCACCCAGCTCCGGCCCGAAGGCATCCGCGGCCGTGGCGTGCAGTCCCAGCAGTGTGGCCAGACTGGACAGCGAGCCCAGCAGGACGCCCGCGGCCAGCCCCAACACCTGCGCCACCAGCAGTCCCACCGCCGAGCAGAACAGCGCCGACAACACCCAGCCTCGCTCCAGCGGCAGGCCCGCCGTCACGAGCGCCAGGCCCAGCACCTGCGTCACCACCGGCGCGCCGACGAGCAGCAACAGCAGCATGCGCCGGACATAGACGGCCGTGGCCCGGTCTCCCTCGGACTGCTCGCGACACAACGTCCCCAGCCGTGCACCCGGAACGCGGATGCCCGCGGCTCGCAGCCGGTAGTGCAGGTCCACCGGCCGGAACAGCAGCAACAGCAGTAATTTGAGCAGCCCTGGGACCTGCTCCGGTGCATCCACGGAGCTCGGCCGTGTTCCCCCCTGTGCCAAGAAATCCCCCTATTCTCGGGTTCTAGTCCTCCAGCCTACCCTTCCCCTGCCGGAGGATTTCAAGTGAATCGCCGATGAGTGAAATCACGGTCGACGGTTCATTGAGCGTCACGCCGCCGTCAAGGATGAGGTCCAGGCCATGACCCAGCGCTTCCTTGATATCCTTTGCGTCCGTGAGGGGCTCACCCTCCGTATTGGTCGCGGAGGTCGTCACCAGAGGGCGGCCCAGGGCTCGGGTCAGCTCGCGAACGAGCGCCGAGTCCGGCACCCGGATGCCCACCTGCTTCTGCTTGGACATCATCAGGTCCGGCACCAGACGCGTCGCTTCCAGGATGAAGGTGAACGCACCCGGAGTGAGGCTCTTCATGGTCCGGTACGCGAAGTTGCTCACGTGCGCGTAGCGGGCCACGTCCGACAGGTCGGGGCAGAGAAAGGACAGGGGCTTCTTCTTGTCGCGTCCCTTGAGCTGGTACAGCCGCTCGATGCCCTTCTTGGAGCTCAAGTCGCAGCCGAGCCCGAAGTACGTATCCGTCGGGTAGGCCAGCAGGCCGCCGCGCCCCAGCACCTCCACCGCTCGCTGGATGTGGCGGGGTGAAGGGTGCTCCGTGTCCACCTCGAGGATGGGTGCGGCCATGATGTCCTCCGTGCCTCCTGTGACTGCTGCTGAAGGTGTGGATGCCTGACAGCCTATGCCGTTCCCTGCGCGTCGTCCGCGCGGATCTCCCCGGAGGCCGCCAGGGCGCGCCGGGTGAGGACCGGCCCCACCAGCTCGTGGGCGGTAATCATGGCGACGATGAGCACCTCCACCTGGGGGCCAAAGGTGGGAAATGTCCTGGACACCAGGGCCGCCAGGCCAAACGTCACGCCCGCCTGGGAGATGAGTCCCATCCACAGGTAGCGCTTGAGCCGCGGGTCGTCCGCTGGGGCGAAGCGGCGGCAGGAGAGCCAGATGGCCACGCCGCGCAGCGCGACCAGCAACATCGCCGCCGGCCCTACCGTCAGCAGGGAGTCCAGCTTCAGCCCCGCGCCCGCCGCGGCGAAGAAGAGCGCGAACACTGGCAGCCCCGCCTGCTGGATGGCGTTGTGGATGCGCTCGCCCGCGTGCTCGTCCAGGTTCGCGATGAGTGCCCCGGCCGCCAGCGACACCAGCAGCGGCGACAGGTGCAGGCGCGTGCCCCCTTCCGCCGCGGCGAAGCAGAGGCCCACCAGGAACAGCGGCAGCTCCTGCTTCACGCCGCGCATGTAGATGAGCATGCCCACGGCCAGCACCAGCCCCACCACCACCGAGCCGAACAGCTCCCACCCCACCCCGCCCAGCAGCTCCGTCACGTCCAGCCCGCCGCCGAAGCTCGCCTTCGTCAGGCCCGCGGCCAGCGCGAAGGCCACCATCACCAGCAAGTCGCCGATGATGACCAGCGCCATCAGGAACTCCGTGAAGGCGCCGCGCGCGCTCGTCTCCTGGACGATGGCGATGGTGACGGTGGGAGAGAACGACACCACCACCGTGGACAGCAGCGCGCTGACCGCCAGCGCCTGGGGCACCGTCATGTCCGCCAGGAAGGGCAACAAGGGCTTGAGCGCGAAGGTGGCCCCGAAGCACACCAGGAAGGTGACGCCGCACACGGCCGCGCACAGCAAGGCCACGCGCGCGCCCACGCGTCGGATGAGCCCCAACCGGAGCTCCGTGCCGGCCACCAGCGCGATGAGGCTCACCGCCAGCCCCTTCACCAGCTCCAGCCCCTTCACGCCCGCGTTCGGGATGAAGCCCAGCGCATAGGGCCCCACCGCCACGCCCACCAGCAGGTAACCGGTGAGGCGAGGCAGGCCCAGGCCCTTGGCCACCTTTCCCGCGAACAGGCCGCACAACAGCAGCGCGCCCGCGGCCAGCATCACCGGTGTCCCCGAGTCCGCCCGGAGCACCTGTGCCCGGCTGATGATGGCCAGGAGCACCATCAACAGCAGCAGTCGGATGACCGCGCCCTTCATGCCGCCACCTTGTCGCTGTCAGCCGGGTTCTCGGACATGGTGCGGGGAGGGTCCACCACGTACTGGAAGGCCTGGCCCGCCAGCAGCTCGTTCACCACCGCGCCCATCACCACCACGTCCAGCACGCGCCGCGACAGCCCTCCCGGCACGAGCATCCCGTACTCCGCGACCAGGCACAGCGCCAGGCCGCCCTGGGCGATCAGCGCGTAGCCCAGCCGGGGTGGCAGCACGAGCGTCTGCTGCACCAGCCGCCGCGCGAACCGGCCGCCCAGCATCTTCCCCAGGAAGCGCAGGCCCACGAAGGCGGGCATCAGCACCCAGGCCCAGTAGTCCCGCGCATGCACCGCGCAGCCCACCAGGAACACGAGCACCAGGAACACGGGCCGCTCCACCCGGCCCAGCGCGCGGGCCACGCGCTCCGAGGTGCGGCCTCCCACCACCGCCAGCGTCGCTCCACACGCCACGCCTGCCAGCAAAGGCGACACCCGCAGGTACGCCGCCGCGCCGCTCACCAACACCACGCCGCCCAGCGTCACCGTGGTCAGCTCCGCCAGGTCCTTCAACGAATGCGTGAGGAAGGCCAGCAGCGCCCCACACATGACGCCCAGCAGCAAGGCCAGACACACCAGCCCCAGGCCTTCGCCCACGTTGCTGGCGGCGCCGAGCATCAACGCCAGCGCCAGCACGCCCAGACCCACCGCGTCATCCAGCATGGTGAGCAGCGCCACGCCCAGGCCGCGCGCCCGGTCCAGGCGCCCCGCGCGCCACGCGAGCACGGCCGAGTGCCCCGAAGAAAGGCTGGCCGCGGCCCCCAACATCGCCGCCGCGCCCACCGCGCCGAGCAGCCCCCGGGCAGACGTGAAGACGAGCGGCACCAGCAATGGAAGCGCCACGAAGAAGAAGGCCGTTCCGGAGTGCGCCAGCCCCGACAGGTAGACGGACCGCGGCAACAGGCGCAGCAGCCGGGGCTCCAGGTTCAGGCCCAGCAGCACGCCCGCGGTGCCCAGCCCCAGCGCCATCACCGGGCGCATGGCCTCCAGGTGCCGCTCGGTGAGCACCCCCGCCACGGAAGGCCCCAGGAAGATGCCGAGCAGAACGAAGAGGAAGCCGCTGGCCGCCAGTCTCGCCAGCGCTGGAAAGCGCCCCGGGTCCAGCGCACGGCTGGAGGCGAGCAGCGACAGCGCCGCGATGGATAGGAAGACGAGCAGCGCTTGCACAGCCCGTGCTTATAACGACGGGACGCTTCCCGTCACGACCGGCGATGCGTGGGCGCGGAAATCACTGGCATGGCGACCAGCCGTCCCATGGGCGGCTCATCCGCGTCCATTTCCAGTTGGACGCGCTGCACCAATCGTTCCATCTCCTCCGGGGGCAGGCCTGGCAACAGGCTCACCAGGATGACGCGATCGTCATCGGCGCCCAACGCCAGACTGCGGAGCCCCGCGAACACGGGGACCTCGGCGGATAACGCCGCCGCCGCGCTCCGAGCCCGCACCACCAACGGCTCCGGGATACCGAACTCCCGGAGCCGGCGGATGGCCCGCTCGGTTCCTTCCAACTGTTCAAGGAACGTGATGACCAGGTACACGCGGCCCTCTTAGTCGGTCCGCGAGTCTGGCGCCACGCTCGCGGTGCTACTCGTTTTGACCCGGCCCCGCCGGCTCTCCGGAAGAAGGGGGGGTGGATGGCGCCGCACCCTCCTGGGGCGGAGCACCTGCCGCGCCCTCCTGCGCCGCCATGGCGGCCCGCGCGGCCCGCTTGCCCTCTTCGATGAGCTTCTTCACCTTCTGCCCACCCTTGCGGCCAATCTCCTCGTAGAAGTTCGGCCCTCGGGTGGCCTTCACCCGGTCGCCACCCTTCTTGCCAATCTCCTCGTAGAACTTGGCGCCGCGCTCGGCCTTTACCGTCTCGCCGCCCTTGCGGCCGATCTCCTCGTAGAAGGAGCGACCGCGCTCGGCTTTCACCGTGGCGCCGCCCTTGCGGCCGATCGTCTCGTAGAACTCGCGTCCGCGCTCGTTCCGGACCGTCTCGCCACCCTTCCGACCCGCCTCGGCCACCGTCATGCTGCCCTTGTTGTCCTTGTCCGACATTTCCCTATCTCCTCTCGTGACTACCCCAGCCCTCGCCTTGGTGCCCCTTGCTTGAAACCTTGGGACGGAAGCGCCCCGATGCAAGCAAGCTCCGTACACCGCCAGCCGTTCACGCCTGATACGCCACACGAAAACCCTTGTGATTTCGTGGGTTTCGAAACGCCTGCCGAGCTTTCGGACCGGGCGGCGGGCTGCCCGGCCGGATGCTTTCATGTTGGAAACACCCCACTGCACATTGCGGATTCCCGAAACCACCTTCACTTTCAGGCCCACGGCGCGGCGGAAGTGGGGCCGCGGGGGAGGTACGGCGTGGCGCAGTCGGTGAAGACCTGGCTCCGGGTGTTGGCCCCGATGCTCGTCTCAATGGGGGGGCTTGTCGCACTCCGGCTGCTTGGACCGGACTTCGTCGACCAGCAGCGCCTCGCCAGTTGGTTGGAGCCCTTCGGGAAGTGGGCGCCCATTGCATACATCGGCTTCCTTGCCATTCGGCCCGTGACACTGCTTCCGGGTCAGCTGCTGACGGCCGTGGGCGGGATGATGTTTGGCACGCTCGCAGCGACCCTCTATTCACTAACGGGCGGCTTGCTGTCGGGCCTGCTGCTTTTCGCGGCGGCGCGCAAGCTGGGCACGGGGCTGATGAAGCGCCTGGCTGGCAGCAAGTACCCCGCACTGGTGCGGGCGGCGAGGCGGCATGACTTCCTCTTCGCCTTCACCGCCTGCATCAATCCGCTGTGCCCCACCGACGTGATGCTAGCGGCGGCGGCGGCGAGCGGAGCGCGGCTGATGCCCACGCTGGCCGGCATCATGATTGGCACCCTTCCTGGCACCTACCTCACGGCGCAGCTCGGCAGTGGTCTGGCCCAGGGCCGCACGACGATGACGGCGGTCGCCGCCGCGGGCCTTGTGGTGTCGCTGGTGCTCGGCGGCTACATCGGGCGGCGTTTCTACAAGGAGATCAACGAAGAAGCGCCGAAGCCACGCGCGGAGCCGCCCCCGCCCGCGCGACGCCCCATCGGTCATTCCGAAGCGACGGCCAAGCCCGCGGCGTTCTAGGCATGCATGGGCGGTTCCGGGAAGAGCTCCACGCGGCGCTGCACGCGCTCTCCTGGGCCCACACCCGTGGGCAGCGAGACGGCCCGAGCCATCTCCTCACCATGTCGCAGCCGCATCCGGATCACCTCCGGCGCGAAGTCCAACATGTCCCCCATGGGCCGTGCAGGCTCGATGACGGTGATGCGGCAGTACCGGTAGGGCACCCCATCCGGACGCCGCACGGTGAGCCCCGCGTCATAGGCCTGACGGACGATGTCGTTGATGCGCACGAAGGCATCCACGTCATTGAGAAGGATTTCGTTGAGGGTGATGTCGGCCAGGCTGCGCGTGGCCACCTCCAGGAGATTGGCCGGCGGCTTCGCCCGTTCGATCTGGGATGGTGAGCAGACGATGACGACGATTTCCGTCGGGCCGAACTCCAGCGCATCCCCCAGGGGCGTGGCGTTGCGCAGTCCGCCGTCGACCAGGGCCGTCGCGCCCACCGGCTCCCAGAGGATGGGCAACGTCGAGCTCTGCCACACTGCATCCAGGAAGTCCCTCGAGTCGCTGGGCACCAGCTCGTAGTTGCCAGAGACCAGGGACACGCGCCCCACGTGGGCGGGCACCCGAAAGCGGTGTCCGGCGAGGTGCCGCTGGATCAGCTCCCGCATGGGCGTGTTGTCGTACAGCCCCAGCTTGCGGAACAGGCCCACGCGCAGGGCCACGAGCGGCCACGGCAGCTTCCGGTAGAGGTCCGCCTCGCGGATGTTCAACCAGATGTCGTTCAGCGCCCGGTAGGAGTGCTGGGCCAGCAGCGCGGCGTTCAGGGCGCCCACGGACACGCCGAAGATGCGCTCCCAGCGGAAGCCGTGGACCTCCCGGAGGACGCGCTCGGCGCCGACCTGGAAGGCTCCCTTGGCCCCACCGCCGGACAGTACGAGCGTTGCGGGACGATCCTTCATGGCACGCCTCCTGGGAAATGGACCTGGCGCAGATGGATAGGGGCGTGCCAGCGCGGCGAGAATCACCCCGGGGCGTGGGCCCCTGTCCACCGTCCCTCGGGCCCCCGGGGCACCTCGGACGGCAACTTCCATGCACCACCGGCCGGAAGCCTCTCTAGGATGGGCGGATTCACGCCTCTGGAGCCTCGATGATCCGCTTGCCTGGCTGTTGTGTGGTGGCGCTGCTGCTCGCGTTCCTGCCGTCCGCGGTGCTGGCCCAGCAGCCCACCGCCGACGCCACCCATGACGCCCTGCGCGTCCTCAAGCAGGAGATGGAGGACGCACTCAATACCCAGGACATCGACCGGCTGCTGAGCCACCTGCACCCGGATGTCTCCTTCACCACGATGAACAACGACGTGCGCGTGGGGAAGGAATCCATCCGCGCGTACTACGACGAGATGATGCGCGGGCCGAATCGCGTCGTGGACCGCATCCAGGCGAAGTTCGAGGTGGATGACCTGACCCGCCTGTACGGCGACACTGGCATCGCGCGCGGCTCGTCGCGGGACCACTATGTCCTCACGGACGGCACGGACATCGTCATCGACGGCCGGTGGACCTGCACCCTGGTCCGGGAGGGCGACCACTGGCGAATCGCCGCGTTCCACTACTCCACCAACGTCTTCGACAATCCCCTCCTCACGCGGGTGAAGCACCTCGCGGTCGCGGGAGCGACGGTCATCGGACTTGGCGCGCTCGTGGCGGGCGCGGCCATCGGCCGGAGGCTGCGGCGCCGAAGCCCCGGGCCCGCCCCTCACGCGCCCTGAAGCTGGCGGGCCGTCACCTCGGCCAGGAAGGGATGGCGCCGGGGAAGGCGCTTGCGCCAGAAGGACTCGATGGAGCGGTGGAACAGGCGCAGCAACGCCAGCCCCGGACGGCCCTCCAGCGCCGCCAACTGGCCGGCCGTGCCGTCCAGCAACGCCCTGGCCCGGACGTGCTCCGCCGTCATCCACGCGCGGCCCGCCTCCGTTCCCAGCAACGCGTCGATGTCCGTCGGATCCGCGCCGTCGCCACGGACGGCCGCCGCGACCTCTTCCGGCACGTTGTAGAGCCCCTGGGCGAGGTCTTCTCGCAGGTCCCGCATCACCGAGCACCAGCCGAAGGCCTCCATCAGCGCGGGCGCGTCCTCGGCCCGGACGCCCGCCCCGGCGACGTGCAGCATCAAATCCACCGACAAGCGGAACGTGTCGCGTTGCTGCGCGCGAAGCGCCTCCTCGCTCCACCACTGTCCGGCCTTCACCCGCTCCCGGTCCTTGCGCATCGTCCGCACCAGCGCGAAGACCTGGGCGCGCGCCGTGTCGTCTCCCAGCCGTTCGAGCAGCACGCGCCCCAGCGTGGCCGCCGTCCCCGGGGCCTCCCCTCGCCCGGACTCCAGCTCCAAGAGGAGCGCGTCCACCCAGTCGAGCGGCTCTCCGTCCACCGCGCGGTCCCCGTCCAGCACGTCGTCCACCAGTTGGAGGAAACAGAAGCCCACCCGCGCCACCCGTGCCTCGCGCCACCACCGGCTCACCGCGTAGCGGTAGAGCACCAGGGCAATCAGCCCGTAACGCAAGTGACGCCGCGCGAAGCGATAGGACTCCCGGGCGCACAAGGCTTCGACTCGCAGGGCCTCCAGGAACGCCGTGCGGCGCGCCCAGGGAGCCACCCACCGCCAGGTGCCCCAGGCCAGCAATGCCCCCGCGGCCACATCCACCACGTGGTGCTCGTGGATGAGCAACGTCGACGCCGCGATGGCCAGCGCCCACAGGCCGAAGAGGATACGTCCAAGCGCCCCCGCCCGCTCCGCGTAGGCCAGGGCCGCCGTGCAGGCGAAGGCCACGTGGAGGGACGGCAGGTAGTTCCGCTCCAGGTTCAGCGTGTCCGCCAGTTGGAAGACACCCGCCCAGGTCCCCTCTACGGCGCGCGGCGGCCAGGCCACCTCCACTGGGAAGAGCAGGAAGCACACGGCCGCGAGCGCTGTCTCCACACACAGCGCCAGCGCGAAGGGCGCCATGTCCCGCCACGTCCGGAAGACGCAGAGGGACAGCAGGAGCAGCACGTCCATGCTGACGTAGACCAGCGCCCAGGACGGCATGAACGGGATGTGGCGCTCGAAGGACAGCTCCACCCGGAGGCCCCCGGTGTAGAAGCCCGTGAGCCAGCTCGCGCCGCCGTAGACCGCCACGAAGAACAGGGCGAAGCCCGTGGCCATGGCGGCCGTGAGGGCCAGCTCCTCCTTGCGTGGCAAGCCGAACAACGCGGGACGCGGGCTCATCGATCCTCCACTGCGGCGGGCAGTGGCCGAGGGCCTCGCCACATGGACAGCCAGATGCGCAGGAAGGACGGTCGCGCCACCTCCGGGTCCACGTAGCGCCCCAGGTAGAGCCAGGGTACGTGCGGGTGCCGGTGATGGGCCCGGTGATAGTGGTAGTTGAGGAACAGCCACCGCACCGGAGCGGCCACGCGCAGGTCCCAAGCGCCGTCACGGACATGCAGTGGTGACCACGCATGGTCCGCGTATTGGAGCGCACTCCAGTTGACGGCGAAGGCCGCGTAGCAGAGCCCCCACCCCGTCGCAGACACATCCAGCGCCACCACGAGCCCTCCCTGCACACAGACCGCCAGCAGCACCTCCGCGCGGATGGCACCTCCGGAAGCTGCTTCCAGGCGTCCGAGGTACGCGTCCGCGCCCGTCTGCTCGCCGTACCGGGTGCCCGTGCCGCGCAGCCGGTGCAGCAATCCGGGAACGAGCGCGAAGACCACGGCCCCCACCGGGACGAACAGCCAGTAGAGCCCGGTGAGGATGGAGTACCACTGCGCCCGTTTCAGGAATCGGTTGTCTCCGGGCCGGAAGTAGTCGAACTGCTCCAGGTGCGTCCGGTTGTGGCGGTGGTGGTTCAGGTGGAAGGCGCGCTGCATCGTGAAGGACGTGGGAAAGAACGCCGCGGCGATCCGGCCCAGCGTGTCGTTCACTCGCCGCACGGGGTGCAGCACGCCGTGCGTGGCCTCATGCAGCAGCGAGAACACGGTGTTGTTGACGAAGGAGAAGACCACCGCGGCCAGGAGTTGGACGGCGAGCCGCTCCGCATGTGACGCCAGCCACAAGCACCCGGCACAGGCCGCCATGGCGCAGACCAGGAGCACGGCGTTGAGCGCGGCTGGAATCGGAGTTCCCACGCCCTCACCCTCTGTCGTCATCGGGCGCCTCTGGCAGGCTGTCGGTGAAGTCGAGCACCTGGCGTAGCACCGGGTCCTCCGCCGCCCCCGCCCGGTTGAAGCGCATCCCGTCGAGCACGGACAGGTCGCGCCGCAGGAACGACGTGAACAGCCACCGCGACACCTGGAGCGCCAGCCAGTCCACCCCCGGAAGCCGGCTGCGGCGCGCGGCGAAGGCCAGCCGCACGAACAACCCCTCCTCGCTCTGATGAAGGCCCGCGAGCAACGCGCTGCGTGTGCGCCCCAGGTCGCTCTCCACGGACAGGAGCGTTCCGCCATGCAGCGTGAGCGTGACACCGATGCGATCGCCGGACAGGAACTTCATCACCCGATCACTGAGCCCGCTGCCCGTGACACGGGACGTGTACCGCACGCGCAAGGTGAACGGGTCCGGGCGCTCCACCACCGGCGCGTCCCGCAGCTCGCGATGGTGCACCGTGCGCAGGTGCTCCAAGTCGAAGGCATTGGCCACCACGGGCAGCCAGTCACAATGCACCGCGAAGCGATCCGACGTGCCCCAGCGCAACGCCCCGCTGCCCACCTCCGGCGGAGGAAAGAGCACCACCGGACCATTGAAGACCAGGATGGCGCCGTACCGCTCCACCACGGGGAAGGCCCGCTGTGCCGTCTTCCCTGGGCAGGCGCCACTGCCGTCGAACTGCCAGTGGTGGAGCGGACACCGCAGCGAATCCCCCACCACGGTGCCTCCGCCCAAGTGCGCGCCCATGTGGGGACAATGGGCGGCGAGCGCGTGGACCGCGCCGCTCCGTTCCCGGAAGAGAACCAGCTCCCGGGTGCCCGTGCTCCAGCGCATCACCTGCCCGGGCCGGAGCGCCTCGGAGGGGCACACGAGGTGCCACGCGCGCAGACGGCCTGGCTCGGGGTGACGCACAGGCTCCAGCCGCGAGGCGATCTTCACCACCATCCTGGAAATCTAACGCAACGGATGATGGGGCTGAAGGATGGACAAGAAGCGACAAGGACTCTGTGCCCAGGACGAACGGTTGCGGTCGGGACGGCCCTACGGCGACCGTTGAAAATGGCGAGGCGAGTCGCACCAGTGATGGGCTTCAAGGAATCTCGCGGACCGAAGCCAGGGAAGAAGAAAGGCTACGCGCCAGGAAACGGGGAGAGTCGACAGGTCGGCGACGTCACGCGCTGAGGGATCCCCTCATTTGGCGGGTTGAACATCAGCCGGTTGCTCGACTGGCGCATGCACCGCGGCTGTGGCGAAACCTCCTGCGTGAAGTCCAGCAGTGTGATGGCCTCGGCACCTGCAAGCGCCCTGTCCAGTTCGACAGGGAGAAGGGATCCTGGGAGTTCGAGGAGAAGGACGCCGGCAATATCCAGGAGACGCTTACGGGCGGAGGGCTGCATGCGTTCGGCCTGGGCGCCGGCCGCTTCGGGCTTGGATACCTGTTCGAGTCCGTCAAGGTATTGTTCAGGTCGCAGTAGGGACGCAGGTGAGGCAGCAAGGGTTCGTGCATGGAGGCTCGTGGTTGATATGGCACGCGAAACAGGTGACGACGCACGAACTCTGGAGCAGCGGGCGCTTCAGGTCTTGGACAAGCCGGAAACAGCAAGTCCAACCCAGCGAGTCGGCCGCTCACTGCTTCGCGTCTGGCATTACAATTCTAGATCCGACCATCGCGCATGGCTGCTTTGGACCGGACGGGGGCCGCAAGACACCCTCCTCAGGGTCCGGCGCGTTGTCTGGACACGTCCATCATCTGTGACTGGGGCCCGTGAGGTCGCACGCCAAAATGAAGGTGGTACAGCCGCTGCGCTTCGACTTTCAGTCGCCGATGCGGACGTTCCTCATGAGCCATGGCAGCAGCTCCTTGCGGAGGCGGAAGGTCTGCTCCTGCCGGCGTTCTGCTTCGGGGATTTCACGGTGGGGACCGACGGCTCTGTCCATGGGGTCGAGCAAAAGAGCTTCCGACGGACCTTGCGCTTCGAATGGTGGTGGAAGCCACCCAAGGGGTGGGAGGAACTCGCGGATTGGGTCGCAAGAGCAACCGACCTTTTTGAGGCAAGCCTTGGAACCACGGATGTTGGCGGAGAGCGCTAAACGGTGCCCACATGGGCGGCGTTCGGTTCCTGTTTAGGAATGAGTCGATGTGTCGGGCGGCTCCTGAGACCCGCTCTCCCCTGGCTAAAGGAGAGGAGCCGGCGGTTGCCGCTCAAGACTTCCCACCGCCCCGAGGAAGCAGTGTCTCCACCATGCCTTTGAGCGACTGCTTCAGGATGCCGCCCGTATCCACGTCGCCCTTCGCCAGTGCCTGGGCATAGTGCTTTGCCTGCTCGAAGGTGATGTGGGGCGGTAGCAGCGGGACGTCCGGGTCCACGTAGGCCTCGAAGACGACGGGCCGGTTGGCGCTCAGAGCCTCATCCCACGCGCGGCCCAGCGACTCCGGCCGGTCCACGCGAATGCCCAGGAAGCCCAGGGACTCCGCGTAGGCCGCATACGGGAAGTCCGGCAGGTCCTGTGACGCGGGCAGCTTCGGGTCGCCGGCCAGCACGCGCTGCTCCCACGTCACCATGTTGAGGTCCCGGTTGTTGAGGACCATGACGATGAAGCGCGGGTCCTTCCACTCCTTCCAGTACTTGGCCACGGTGATGAGCTCCGCGTTGCCATTCATCTGCATGGCACCGTCGCCCACCAGCGCGATGACGGGCCGGTGCGGGAAGGCGAACTTGGCGCCGATGGCATAGGGCACGCCGCAGCCCATGCTGGCCAGGTTCCCGGACAACGAGGCCATCATCCCCTTGCGCATCTTCAGGTACTGCGCGTACCAGCTCGTGCCCGACCCCGAATCCGCCGTCAGGATGACGCCGTCCGGCAGCCGGGGTGACAGCTCGAAGAACACGCGCCGCGGGTTGAGGGGATTCGCGCTGTCCATCGCGAGCGCCTCCGCCGTCTTCTCCCACTGCCGCACGCTCTTCACCACGCTGTCGCGCCAGCTCCGGTCCTTCTTGTGCTCGAGCATGGGAATCAGCGCCTTCAGCGTCTCCTGACTGTCCCCCACCAGCGCCACCTCCATGGGGTAGCGGATGGCCAGCATCCGGCCATCGAGGTCGATTTGAACGCCCCGGGCCTGTCCCTCCTTCGGAAGGAACTCCGAATACGGAAAGCTGGTGCCCACCATCAGCAGCGTGTCGCAGTCCGACATCAGGTCCCAGCTCGCCTTGGTGCCCAGCAGACCGATGGAGCCGGTGACATAGGGCAGGTCATCCGGCAGCACGGCCTTGCCCAGCAGGGCCTTCGCCACGCCCGCGCCCAGCAGCTCCGCCACGTGCATCACCTCGTCCGCCGCGGCCTGCGCTCCGGCGCCCACCAGCATGGCCACCTTCTTCCCGGCGTTGAGCACGTCCGCCGCCCGCCGCAAGTCCCGCTCGCGAGGCAGCACCCGCGGCACGCTGGAGCCCACACTCGAATGGACCGTGCCGTGCGCGTGCGGAGGCTTGTGGTAGGCCTCTTCCTGGACGTCGTTGGGGATGATGACGCACGTCACGGTGCGCTCGTAGATGGCGACGCGCATCGCCCGGTCCACCGCGTGGCGGATGGCGGAGGGGCTGGTCACCATCGTCAGGTACTCGCTGGCCACGTCCTTGAAGAGGGACAACAGGTCCACCTCCTGCTGGAAGTGGCCGCCCAGCGCGGCGCGCGTCTGTTGTCCGACGATGGCCACCACCGGCTGGTGGTCCAGCTTGGCGTCATAGAGGCCGTTGAGCAGGTGGATGGCCCCGGGCCCCGACGTGGCCAGACACACGCCCGGCTCGCCAGTGAACTTCGCGTGCGCACAGGCCATGAACGCGGACATCTCTTCATGGCGCGTCTGCACGAAACGGAACTCCGACGTGCGCCCGAGCGCGCCGAGGATGCCGTTGATGCCGTCGCCGGGATAGCCATAGATGCGGCGAACGCCCCACTGGGACAGGCGGTGGAGCAGATAGTCGGAGACGGTGGCGCTCATGACGGCTCCTCGGGTTCGGGGACGTCATCAAGCTAGGCACCCGGGCACCGGCGCCTGCGGCGGAGCTCCCGTCCGCCCGTCCAGCGGCCGGGGCAGCGACCGGGCACTTATGGACACTTCGAGGCCGCGCGAACGCGGGGAGTGTCCACCACTGACCCTCGTGGGGAACGTGCAAGGAAGAAGCCTGGAGGCAGCAGCCGGGCAATGGCCTGCTGCCTCCTGGTCATGGCTCTGGGTATCGCCTTCTTCGTTCCATTCATCGCCGCGGCTTTGGCCGTGCCGATCACCCGGCTGTTCAAGTCATGGGCCGGCTGGGTGCTCGCCCTCTTTCCGGCGGGACTGGCGGTGTGGTTCGGCGCACAGGTTCCCGCCGGCGTCCAGGGGGAGGTTCCCTCGCTGACGCTGCCGTGGATGCCGGACCTGGGCATCGACTTCGCGCTGCGGCTGGACGGCCTGTCCCTGCTGATGGCGCTGCTCATCACCGGCCTGGGCACGCTCGTGGTCATCTACGCGGGGCGCTACCTGGTCCACCATGAGGTGCTGGGCCGCTTCTACGGTTGGCTCCTGCTCTTCATGGGCGGGATGCTGGGCATCGTCCTCGCCGACAACACGCTCCTCCTCTTCGTCTGCTGGGAGGTGACGACCTTCAGCTCGTTCATCCTCATCGGCTTCGAGCACAAGGAAGACGCCGCCCGCGAATCCGCGCAGCGGGCCCTGCTCATCACCGCGCTGGGCGGACAGTCCCTGCTGGTGGGCCTGCTGTTGCTGGGCGACGTGGTGGGCACGCTGTCCATCTCCGGCACCATCGCCGCCGCGGACACCGTGCGCGACAGCCCCCGCTACCTGGCCATCCTCCTGCTGGTGCTGGGCGGCGCCTTCACCAAGTCAGCGCAGATGCCGTTCCACACCTGGCTGCCGGGCGCGATGACAGCGCCCACGCCCGTGAGCGCGTACCTCCACTCCGCCACCATGGTGAAGGCTGGCGTCTTCCTGCTGGCGCGGCTGTCGCCCGTCCTGGGAGGCACACCCCCATGGGAAACCATCCTCACCATCGTGGGCACGATGACGATGGTGCTGGGCGCCCTGCTGGCGCTGGGGCACACGGACCTCAAGCTGGTGCTCGCGTACGCGACGGTGAGCGTCCTGGGGGCCTTGGTGATGTTGCTGGGCCAGGGCACCGCGGCCTCCATCCAGGCCATGGTGACGTTCCTCACCGCGCACGCGCTCTACAAGGGCACGTTGTTCCTGGTGGCGGGGTCGGTGGACCACGAGACGGGCACGCGCGACGTGGCGCACCTGAGCGGGCTGCGCAAGCGCCTGCCGATGACGGCCGCGGCCTCCGCGGCTGCCTCCTTGTCGATGATGGGCCTGCCCCCGCTCTTCGGCTTCGTGGGCAAGGAGCTCATCTACGAGGCCTGCCTGGAGGGCCCAGGGGGCTGGCCCCTGGCGATGGGGGCCACGGTGGGCTTCGGCGGCATGGTGGCCGCGGCGCTGCGCGTGGGCGTGCAGCCCTTCGCGGGCAAGACGTTCCGCGCGGGCAAGCCGGAGTCGGAGGTCCACGAAGCGCCTCCGTCCATGTGGGTGGGGCCCGCGCTGCTCGGCGCGGCGGGGCTGGTGTTGGGCCTGGTGCCCTGGGCCATCCAGCCCCTGCTGGCCATGGCGGCGGTGGACATTGGCGGGAACCAGGCGGGGGGCCTCAAGCTGACGCTGTGGCACGGCGTGACGCCCGCCCTGGGGTTGAGCGTGGGGAGCCTCGTCATCGGCGGGGGCCTCTTCGCGCTGCGCCAGCCGGTGCTGAAGGGCCTGCGCGCCCTGAACCTGTCCAACCACGGCCCGGAGCGCTTCTACCAGGCCTCCCTGAGCGGCCTGCTCAAGCTGTCCTCGTCGATGACGCGGGTGCTCCAGAACGGCTCGCTGCACCAGTACATCGTCGTCACCCTGGCCACGTTCGGCGGACTGCTGGCGCTGGCCGTCGTCCTGCGGCTGGGGGACTGGCCCCGGGGCGTGTCCAAGTACGTGCTGTCCCATGAAGTGGTGGTCCTGGTGGGCATCCTGGCGGCGGCGGTGCTGGCCGTGGTGTCGCGTTCGGCGCTGACGTCCATCCTCGCGCTGGGCGCGTTGGGCCTGGCGGAGGCGCTGCTGTACGTGTTCTTCGGCGCGCCGGACCTGGCCATGACGCAGATCGTGGTGCAGACGCTCACCGTCATCCTGTTCGCGCTCGTCTTCTCGCGCTTCCCGGTGCAGCCGCATCAGCACCGCTTCCGCTGGTGGACGGCGGCCCTGCCCCTGGCCGTGGGCGGGCTCATCACCTGGATCATCTTGCACGTGGCCTCGGCGCCCTCGCACACGCGGCTGGCGGACTTCTACGCAACGCAGAGCGTGCCCGCCGGCAAGGGGCTGAACATCGTCAACGTCATCCTGGTGGACTTCCGGGCGTTCGACACGCTGGGAGAGGCCACCGTGCTGGCGACGTCCGGACTGGGGGTCTATCTCCTGTTCCGCACGCGCTCGCAGCGAAAGAAGAGGCAGGTATGAGCCCCGTGGTGATGCACACCGTGGCGCGGCTGATGGCCCCGGTGCTGCTGCTCGTGTCCCTGGTGCTGGCCGCGCGTGGCCATGACATCCCCGGTGGCGGCTTCGTCGGCGGACTGATGGCGGCCACGGCGTTCGCGTTGCTGATGGTGGCGTTTGGCCGGCCCGCGGCGCGCAAGCAATTGCGGGTGCACCCCACCCGGTTGGCCGCGGCGGGCCTGCTGGTGGCGCTCTTCAGCGGCGTCCTTCCGATGATGGAAGGCCGACCCTTCCTGTCTGGAATCTGGACGCGGTTGCCCGTGCCGGGGACGGATGGATTGAAGGTGGGCACCCCGCAGCTCTTCGACCTGGGCATCTATCTGGTCGTCCTGGGGACGGCCATGTGCTTCATCCTGGGCATGGCCCGGGGGGAGGACACCACGGCGCCGGAGATGGGGGGCTAGGCATGGAACTGTTCCTCGCAATCACCGTGGGCGGCCTCTTCGCGGCGGGGTTCTACTGCCTGATGCTCCACAGCATCGTCCGCATCGCGCTGGGGCTGGTGCTGCTGGGTAGCGCCACCAACCTCCTGATCTTCACCATCAACGGGCTGCAGCGCGGCTTCGCGCCCCTGGTGCCCGAAGGCCAGGAGGCCCTCTCCCCGCCCTTCGCGGATCCGGTGCCCCAGGCCTTCATCCTCACCGCCATCGTCATCAACTTCGGCCTGCTCGCGCTGCTGCTGGTGCTGGTGCACCGCGCCGCGCAGGAGACGGGGACCGATGACACGCGGGCCCTGCGCACCGAGCTGAAGGATTCCAAGCGATGACGCCCTCCGCACTGCTCAGCCTGCCCATGATTCTTTGCCTGGGCGCCGCGGCCGCGGGGTTGCTCACCCCGTCACGCGCGTGGCCGCGCCGGTGGCTGGCGCTGATGACCATGGTGTCTCTCGCCGTGGTGGGTGCGATGCTGCTGGTGACGGTGCGCCGCGAAGGCATCCAGTCCATGCAGGTGGGCGGGTGGGCGGCGCCCTTTGGCATCACCCTGGTCGCGGACCTGCTGAGCGCCCTTTTGGTGCTCGTCACCGGGGTGATGGGCCTGACGGTGGTCTCCTACTCCGCGGCCACGCTCCCGGCGTCGAAGGAAGCGGGCGCCTACTACCCGCTGGTGCTGGTGCTGGTGGGCGGCGTGTGCGGCGCGTTCCTGACCGGAGACCTCTTCAACCTCTTCGTGTGGATCGAGGTCATGCTGGGCGCCTCGTTCGTGCTGCTCGCGCTGGAGGCCCGACAGGAGCAGCTCGAAGCGTCCATCAAATACATGTCGCTGAGCCTCATGGGCTCGGTGGTGCTGCTGTGCGCGGTGGGCCTGCTGTACGGGGCGGCGGGCACGCTGAACCTGGCGGACCTGGCCGTCACGGTGCCGGGCCTGGGCACGCCGAACCTGATGACGGCCGTGTCCATGTTCTTCCTGGTGGCCTTCGCGCTGAAGGCGGGCGCCTTCCCCCTCTTCTTCTGGCTGCCGGCCTCGTACCACACGCCCCCGGCGGCGGTGACGACGCTCTTCTCCGCGCTCCTCACCAAGGTCGGCGTCTACGCCCTGGCGCGCGTGTTCACCCTGGTCTTCACGCAGGACGCTCAGCTCACCAGTACCCTCCTGCTGGTGATGGGCGGCCTCACCATGGTGACGGGCGTGCTGGGCGCGGTGGCGCAGTACGACATGCGCCGGCTGCTGTCCTTCCACATCATCAGCCAGATTGGCTACCTCATCGCCGCCCTGGGGCTGCTCACCCGGAGCGCGCTGACGGCGCTCATCGCCTTCCTCATCCACTACATCTTCGCGAAGTCGGCGCTCTTCCTGGTGAGCGGGGCCACCGCGCGCGTCACCCGCACCTATGACCTGCACCAGATGGGCAACCTGTACCGGACCCAGCCCCTGCTGGCCGCGCTGTTCTTCATCCCCGCGCTGTCGCTCGCGGGCGTGCCGCCCTTCTCCGGGTTCTTCGCCAAGCTGGCCGTCATCCAGGCGGCGCTGCGGGCCGAAAACTGGATCATCGCGGGGACGGCTGTCGTCGTGGGCCTGCTCACCCTCTTCTCCATGATGAAGATCTGGCGCGAGGCCTTCTGGAAGGCGCCGCCGGAGGACCAGCCGCAGGAACCCACCCGGCCGCTGAGCCTGGGAGACGGCGTGCTCGGGCCCTGCATGGCGATGACACTGTTCATGGTCGTCCTGGGCCTGGGCGCCGAGCCACTGCTGGAGCTGGCGGACGCCGCCGCGGGCCAGTTGCTGGACCCGGAGGAGTACGTGCGAGCGGTGCTGGGGGGACGCCCATGACCGCGTTCCTCTGGAACCTGATGCTGGCGCTCCTCTGGGCCGCGATGCTGGGGAACGTCACTGCGGAGAACCTCCTCACGGGGTTCGTCATCGGCTTCGTGCTGCTGGCCCTCATCGACACGCAGCATGGGCCCTCGCGCTATGGGACGCAGGCGTGGAACGTGGTGCGGCTGGTGGCGGGGGTGGGCTGGGACGTGCTGGTCGCCAACGTGCGGGTGGCCTACGAAATCGCGACGCCCAAGCTCCTCACCCGGCCCGCCATCTACCGCTACGACATGGAGGCGCGCACGGACGCGGAGATCACGCTGCTGACGCTCATCGTCACCTTCGCGCCGGGCACGCTGGCCCTGGAAGTGTCCGAGGACCGCAAGGCCATCTACGTCCACGTCATGTTCGCCACCACCCGGGAGGCGTTCTGCAAGGAGCTCCGCGAGCGCGTGGAGATTCCACTGTTGAGGGCACTGCGATGAGCGACTGGCTGCAGAGCATCACCCAGGGGACCCTCGGGGCCATCTCCGTCTCGATGCTGTTCTCGCTCCACCGGCTGCTCCGAGGTCCGTCGCTGACGGACCGGGTGGTGGCGCTGGACCTCTTCTCGCTCCAGACGTCGGCGGTCATCACCGTCTACGCCCTTTGGATGGGACAGCCCGAGCTGGTGGACGTGGCCCTGGTGCTGGCCGTCATCGGGTCCATGGGCACCATCGTCATCGCCAGGTACCTCTACAGCGCGCAGAGGGGCACGCCATGAAGGAAATCATCACCGCGGTGTTGCTGGTGTTGGGGGCGTTGCTGATGCTCCTGGCGGGGCTGGGCCTGTTCCGGATGCCGGACCTGTTCCTGCGGCTCCACGGGGCCGCGAAGGCGTCCTCGCTGGGCGTGGGCCTGCTGATGGGCGCGGCGGCGCTGGGCCTGGGAGACGTCAGCGTGGTGGCCCGCGCGGCGCTGGGCGTCACCTTCGTCTTCGTCATGACGCCCGTGGCCACGCTGCTCATCGCGCAGGCGGCGTTTCGCGCCGGCATCCCGCTCTGGGAGCGCACGCACCAGAACGACCTGGAGGAACACCACCCCGCTGGAGGTCCGTACGAGCCGCGCCTGGGTCCCGACGGCGAGGAATGAACGCCGTGTGTCCAAGGGCCACCGGTCCCCGGCGGGCCGCTACGCCCGGCGTCTGGGGCTACTGGCCCCCTGGACCGGCACAATGCCCGCCAGGCCGCGAACGACGCGCCCGGGAGACACTACGCGCGGCATGAGCGCGCGAGGAACACTGCCGCCAGGCCCAGGCCCATCCCGTCATGGGTCGGGACGAATCAGAAGGAAGGTGGCGCCATGGACCGCACGCGGCAGCGGGAGCTCCAGGCGAAGCACGCGGACGCAGTGGCCCACTGGAGCCTGGTCCGGGACGTGCTCATCGCGGGAGGGCTGGTGGGGACGCTCGGCGCAGGGGCCATGGCCGCGCTGGCCCTGCTGCTGGGCAGCATCACCCAGGGCGACCTCTGGTACGCGCCACGGCTGGTGGGCGGCGTGGTCTTCAGGGACGCGCCCGCTGGGACCGCGGCGGTGGTGGTCGGCTTCGCCCTGCACTTCGCGACGGCGGGAGGGCTCGCCACCGCCTTCGCGATGCTGGTGCCCCGAGGTGGACCGGCACTGACGGCCGTGATGCTGGGCCTGTTCGCGGGCCTGACGCTCCAGGCCGTCATGCCCGTGCTGGTCGTCCCCTGGGCCGCGCCCCCGTTGGAGCGAGGGGGACCACCCATCGCCGCGTTCCTGCTCCTGCACCTGGTCTTCGGCGCGTGCCTGGGCGTCCTGACGCCTGTCCGGAAGGCCTTGCTCCTCCTGGATGCGAAGCGCCGTGGCGTCCGGGAACTCCCGGCACCGCCGCACTGAGGCCGCGGCTCGGGCGCATCAGGGCAGCGGCAGCCAGGGCGGCGCCACGCGAGGGGGGCCGCTTCGTTCGGTGCCCGGCAACCGCGACACGGGAAAGGGCCCTGGCGGCAACGTCGGCCACGCCCGGGCCGCGGCTTCCGCCAACACCAGCCCCACGAGGATGCCAACGAAGACACCCGCGGTGCCGATGACGAGCCGGGGCCCACCGGGCCGCTCCGCCAGGTGCATGAAGAAGAAGGCAATCAGCACGGCCTTGCACAGCGCGATGCCGAGCGCGACCGGCACCGCCCACGCCCCCAGGTGCAGCCTCGACAGCCCGAAGGACAGCGTGGCCAGCACCAGCAACACGGCTCCGACGGCCAGCACCCGGACCCCGCCCCGCATGCGCGCCTCCTCACGTCAGGTACAGCAGTGGCCAGAGGAACAACCAGACGACATCCACCAGGTGCCAGTACATCCCACCCAGCTCCACGGGCGTGTGGAAGCGGGCCCCGAACTCACCCGCCAGCGTCCGCAACGCCAGCGTGACGAGCACGCCCACACCCACGAGCACATGCACCGCGTGCAGGCCTGTCATCACCCAGTACAGCGTGAAGTAGAGGTTGGCGCCGGGAAGGGCGAATGCCTCATAGGCGTACCAGGCGCCGGGCAGCGCCCCGTCATGCACGTGCTTCATGTACTCGGCGGCCTTGATGAACAGGAACGCGATGCCCAGCAGCACCGACAGCGCGAGCAACGCCGCCGCGGCGAAGTCGCGTCCATTCCGGATGGCATCCACCGCGAGCGCCACCAGGATGCTGCTGACCACCAGCACGAAGGTGTTCAGCGTCCCCAGGAACACGTCCATGTGCGCGGGCGCCTGCTGGAACACACCGGGATACGTCAGCCGGTACAGGGCATACGCGGTGAACAACACCGAGAAGAGCAGCACCTCCGTGGCCAGGAAGATCCACATGCCCAGGTGCGCGGCATCCTGGCGGGACGCCTCGTCTCCAAAGTGGAAGGCACGAGGCTCCACCGGGCGCTGGCTCGCCTCATGCCGCATGCTCCACCTCCGTGTTGGCACCAGAGTTCGCGTAGTCGTGCGGCGGCCTGGGAAACCGCGGCGGCGCATGGAAATTGAATTCGGGGGGCGGTGAGTCGCTGAGCCACTCATACCCCTCGCTGCCCCACGGGTTCCGCCCCGCCGCACGGCCATGCCGCAGCGACCAGCCCAGGTAGATGGCGACGATGAGGAAGCCGAAGCCCAGCAGGGACGCCCCAGCGGTGGACGCCACGTGCAGCGGCTGGAACGCCTCCGGGTAGTCCGCGTACCGGCGGGGCATGCCCAGATTGCCCAGCAGGAACTGAGGCAGGAAGGTGGCGATGAAGCCGAAGATGATGAGCACCGCCGTCCCGATGCCCATGCCCTCCGGGTACATGCGGCCGCTCATCTTCGGGAACCAGTAATGCAGCGCCGCGAGGAAGGCCATCAGCGACGCGCCCACCATGATGAAGTGGAAGTGCGCCACCACGAAGTACGTGTCATGCCAGTGCAGGTCCGCGGACGTGACGGCCACGGCGACCCCGCTCATGCCTCCGAAGAAGAGCAGGAAGATGAAGCCGAGGACGTAGGTGAACGGCGTGGAGACCCACAGGCTCCCCCGGTACATGGTGCCCAGCCAGGTGAAGATCTTCATCGCCGTGAAGATGGCCACCAGCATGGACAGCACGCTGAACGCGCCCGCCCCGAAGGTGGACTGGCCGGAGACGAACATGTGGTGTCCCCACGTGAGGAACCCCACGAAGGAGATGCCCACCGTGCTCCAGACAATCACCCGGTAGCTGAAGGGGCGCTTGCGGCTGAAGGCGCACACCGTCTCGCTGATGACGCCCATGCCCGGCAGCACCATGATGTAGACGGCCGGGTGGCTGTAGAACCAGAACAGGTGCTGGAAGAGCAGCGGGTCCCCTCCCCGGCTCGGGTCGAACAGCCCCGCGCCCGCCACCCTCTCCAGCGCCACGAGCACCAGCACCATGCCCAGCACCGGCGTCGCGAGCACCTGGATGATGGACGTGCCGTAGATCGCCCACACGAAGAGGGGCACCTTCATCCACGTCACGCCGGGGGCCCGCAGGGTATGCACGGTGGTGATGAAGTTGATGCCGGTGATGATGGTGGAGAACCCCACCACGAAGACGCCCACGAGCACGGGCATCACCTCCCGCCCGGTGGCGGTGCTGTAGGGCGTGTAGAACGTCCACCCCGTATCCACGCCGCCCTGGAACACGCCCCACAGCGTCATCGCCGCGCCGAGCACGTAGAGGTAGAAGCTGGCCAGGTTGAGCCGGGGGAAGGCCACGTCCCGGGCGCCAATCATCAGCGGCAGCAGGAAGTTGCCGAAGGCGGTGGGGATGGACGGGATGAGGAACAGCCACACCATGACGACGCCGTGCACGGTGAAGGCGCGGTTGTAGGCCAGCCGCCCCATCACCGTTTCACCCGGTGTCAGCAACTCCACGCGCAGGGCCAGGGCGAAGATGCCCCCCAGCAGGAACATCAGCAGCAACACGGCCAGGAACATCACGCCAATGCGCTTGTGGTCGCGCGTGGTGAGCCAGGACCAGAGCCCTCGCTCCGCGTCCAGATAGCTGGGCCCGGCGGCGGAGGGCTCAGCGTGGGAGGGGGCCATACGTGGGCTCCTGGGCGGGGGGCGGCTCCGGACGCTCCGGCTGGAGGGACTTGATGTACTCGACGAGCGCGCCCACCTCGCCAGCGCTCAGCCGCCCGTGGAAGGACGGCATCACCGGCGCGTAGCCCGCGACCACCTTCGCCAGCGGGTCCATCATCGACTCGGTGAGATACGCGACGTCGGCTCGCACGCTGTCACCCGAGGCCAGCGGCTCCTCGCGGCCATACAGCCCCAACCACGAGGGACCGATGTGCGGCGTGCCGTCGATGGTGTGGCACTGGAAGCAGCCCTGCCGCGTGGCGACGACCGCCCCTCGCCGCGCGAGCGGTCCCCGGGTGCCCTCCTCCTCGGAGGATTCATCCGCCACCCAGGTGGGTTGAGCCAACTGCCGGGCCCGCCAGGACTCGAAGGCCTCGGGCTCCAACGCCACCACCTCGGCGCGCATTCGCGAGTGGTCCAGGCCGCAGTACTCCGCGCAAAACACCCGGTAGCGGCCCGGCCTCACGGCCTCGAACCAGAGCTCCGTGTAACGCCCTGGCAACGCATCCATCTTCAAGCGGAAGGCGGGGACGTAGAAGGAGTGGATGACGTCGCGCGACGTGATGAGCAGGCGCACGGGCGTGCCGGTGGGAACGTGCAGCACGCCCACCATGCCCGGCCCGTCTGGGTACGCGAACTTCCACATCCACTGCTTGCCAGTGACGTAGACGTCCAGCGCGTCGCGCGGCGGCGTGCGCGCCCACACGTAGTCCTGGAACCCCAGCGCGCCCCAGAGCAGGAAGAAGGCCAGCGGCACCCCGGCGAACGCGGCCTCCATCCAGGTGGGCGCGGCCACCCCCGGCTCCTGCGTGGGGGCTCGCCCACGGCGGTAGCGCACCAGGAAGAAGAGTCCGGTGAGACCAATGCCCGCGCCCACCACGAAGGTGGTGCCGATGATGAAGAAGTGCAGCCGGTCCACGCGCGGGGCCAGCGACGACGCCGCCTCGGGGAGGAAGAGGATTCGCCGCATCAGGTCACTCATGGCCGCGCCCCCTCTTCTGCGGAGAGGACCTGCTCCATGGCCCGCTCCACCGGCAGGTGGATGACGCCCGCGTCCCGGTCCACCCAGCCATACGTCCGCAACCGCGCCTGCTGTGCGTCGCGCAGCCGAGGCGCGCCGTCCTCCAGGGCGAAGGGCCGCTGGTTGACGTCCGCGACCTCTGGCGCACCCAGGGCCGGGGGAAAACCCGCGCTTGTCACGGGCGCGTACCACCACTCTCCCCAACGGACCACGAGCAGCGCCGCCACGACCAGGACGAGCCACGCGGCCCCCACCACGGCGAGGCGCCGCACTGGAAGCTGCTGGTGCTCTGGCGGAGGTGGCGTGAAGCCGGTGCTCATGAGCGGGGCACCCGCAGCGAATGGGGCAGGAAGGGGTCTCTCACTGGCACCGTGTAGCCACCGCGCGCGAGCAGCACCCACGCGGCCACCGTCCACCCCCCCACGCCGGCCCACGCCGTGGCACTGGTCCAGTGGAACGTCGCCGTCCCGGGGGAGAGCGCGGGCCACACCAGCCAGTACACGTCCAGTGCCCGCATGAGCAGCAGCCAGGCGCCCACCGCGGCGAGCGCGCCCACGTGCTGCTTCACGCGACGGAGCAGGAGCAGGAAGAACGGCACGCCGAAGTGCCCCACGGCCAGTGCCACCGCCACCGTGAGCCAGCCTCCGTCCAGGCGGGCGCGGTACCACGTCACCTCCTCCGGCAACGAGGCAATCCACACCAGCAGGAACTGCGAGAAGCCGCAGTAGGCCCACAGGCAGATGAAGCCGAGCAGCAGCGTTCCCAACCGGAGGAAGTGCGCCGGCC
The DNA here is from genome assembly GCF_006547355.1 of Myxococcus sp. AB036A. Classification (NCBI taxonomy): domain Bacteria; kingdom Pseudomonadati; phylum Myxococcota; class Myxococcia; order Myxococcales; family Myxococcaceae; genus Myxococcus; species Myxococcus sp. AB036A. Next base: position 28,810 of record NZ_VHLC01000097.1, read on the forward strand.
CCATCAACGCGCCGAACTGTCCCGCGCCTCGCGCCAGGGCGGCGGTGAGGGCCACCATGGAGAGCGCGCCCACGACCGCGCCACACCCGACCGTGAGCGCGTACACGGTGGACTGCCACAGGGGCTCCAGCGACATCAGCCAGTCCAGGCTGGCGAAGGACAGGCACAGCACCATCAGCGGCAGCGCCCCCGAGGCCAGCCGCCGCTGGTACAGGGTGATGCGCACCGCCCGCTCGGTGATGCCCGGCTCCGCGTCCTGCCGCACCGACCAGCGGAACAGGAGGACGCCCACCGCGCCCCAGACGGCGAAGTACAGAAGGGCCCGGCCCAGGAAGAAGGGCACGTTGAGGTACGGCTGCTTGTGCGCCAGCAACTGGAGGTCATGCCCGCTCAGGCTGGAAGGGAGCGCCACCCAGGGGAACAGGTGGGGCATCGCCAGGGCCACGGGGACGAAGAGCAGCGCGAACAGCGGGCAGCTCGCGGCCATGATTTCCAGGGACCGCCGCAGCACGGTGGGCCACCGCGCGCGCGCCGCGTGGAACGCAGCCAGGATGATGAGCGCCCCCAGGCTGAGCGACAGCCAGTACGCGAAGGCGAACAGGTAGCCGTGGGCGGCCTCCCGGGGCGCGGCCCATCCGCCCAGCAGTGTGGCCAGGAGCCCCAGGCTCCCCACCGCGGCGGCGCCCCAGACCACGCGCCGGCCTTCCGTCAGGCGAGTCAGCACCGCGGCCGTCATGGCGCACCCTCCACGGGTGCCCGCATGAGTTCATCTCGTGCGTCTTCGGGCGCGGCGGACAGCGGTGCGCGCTGGCTGTACGCCAGGACCCGTAGCCAGGCCACGACCTTCCAGCGCGCCTCGGGCGTAAGCGCGTCCGCGTAGGAAGGCATCAACCCGTACCCGCCGGTGATGACCGAGTAATAGAAGCCCGGCGGGTGTGGCAGCGCCTCCCATCCAGGTGGCACCGGACGGGCGCCCTCCCCTGCGTCCACCGGCCCCTCACCGCCATGCTCGGGATGTGAATGCGCCTCGCCGTACAGTGAGGGAGGCTGCCGCTCGCCCATGTTCTGGGCGACGATGCTCTGCCCGTCACCGAGCATTCCGTGGCACGGCGCGCACCAGGTCTCGAAGTGGGCACGACCCTCCCGCAGCGTGTCGCGTGTGAATGGCACGGGGAGCCGCTCCACCTCCACCCAACCGCCATCCGGAGAGCCCCGGCGGGCATATGCGGCCTCCTGGAAGTACCACTCGCGAGCGACCGTCCCGGGGACGCGGGGCCGCATCGCCCGCGCGTCCGCGAAGTACGGGTTGGCGACGAAGGCCCCGTCGCGAGCCTGCACCCGCATCGGGTCCAGGTCCTCGCAGCCGGCCACCGCCGTGAGCCCGAAGGCGACCTGTGCAAGACGCGCCCTCATCGCCGGCCCTCCACCGCGAGCACGACGGCGGCGCCGAGCTGGCGGAGAGCGCCTTCCGCCGCGTCCACGCCCTCCGAACCGTCCACCGCGACGGCGAGCCAGAACCCGTCGATGCTGGCGCTGCGGAACGCCTCCAGGTCGAAGAACGGATGCGTCACGCGCGGCAGGCCACACGCCACGATGACCCCCAGGAAGATGGCACCCGCCGCCGCCAGGACCGCGGACTCGAAGGTGATGGGAATGAAGGCGGGGCCGCTGTGCAGCGGACGGCCGCCCACGTTCAGCGGCCAGTCCACGGCCTGCGTGAACCACTGCACGACATAGGCGCCCGCCGCGCCGCCGACCCCGGCGATCAACGCCAGCAGCGGCAGCCTCGAACCGGACACTCCCAGCACGGCGTCCACGTCCTCCACCGGATACGGGGTATGCGCGTCCAACCGGAGGAAGCCCGACGCCCGCAGCGCACGGGCCGCCTCCACCATCCGCTCCGGCGAGCGGAACTCTCCCAGCACCCAGCGGCTCATCGCGCGCCTCCCTCCCGTGCCGACACGTCATGGGCGAAGGCCTCGGAGGCCGCGAGCTCGTGTTGGAGCTCCTTCACCTCACTGATGGGGACCGGCGGCAGGAAGCGGAGGAACAGCAGGAAGCCCAGTCCGAAGAGTCCCACCGTTCCGGACAGCAGGCTCAGGTCCACCCAGGTGGGCGCGTAGTGCCGCCAGCTCGCAGGCAGGAAGTCCTCGCTGAGCGGAGACACGATGATGATGAAGCGCTCCATCCACATGCCCACGTTGACGAGCAGCGCCGCGCACCACAGGACCACCGGCTGGGTGCGCAGCCGGGCGAACCAGAAGAGCTGTGGCACCAGCACGTTGCAGGCGAAGACGGTCCAGAACGCCGGCGCATAGGGGCCGGTGCGCAGGATGTTCATCGCGTGCATGTCGTAGGGGCTTCCGCTGTACCAGCCGAAGAAGTGCTCTTGAACGTAGCCGTAGGCCACGAAGAGACCGGAGACGAGCAGCAGTCGCGCCAGCGCGTCCAGGTGCGCCTGCGTCACCACGGCGTGCAGGTGGAGCGCCCGCCGGGCGGGAATCAACAGCGAGAGCACCATGGCCAGTCCGGAGAAGATGGCGCCCGCCACGAAGTACGGAGGAAAGACGGTGCTGTGCCAGCCCGGAAGCTGCGACACGGCGAAGTCGAACGAGACGATGGTGTGCACCGACACGACCAGCGGCGTCGCCAATCCCGCGAGCAGCAGGTAGCCGGTGCGCCAGTGCCGCCAGTGGCGGGCACTCCCCCGCCACCCCAGGGACAGCAGGCCCCAGACTCGGCGCCGCCAGGGCTGCTTCGCGGTGTCCCGCGCGGTGGCCAGGTCCGGCAACAGGCCCAGGTACCAGAACAGCACCGACACGGTGAGGTACGTGGTGATGGCCACCACGTCCCACGTGAGGGGTGAGCGGAACTGCGGCCACATGCGCAGCGAGCTGGGGTACGGCACCAGGTAGTAGAACTTCCAGGGCCGGCCCAGGTGCAGCAGGGGGAACAGCGCCGCGCACACCAGGGCGAACAGCGTCATCGCCTCCGCCATGCGGTTGACGGAGCTGCGCCACTTCATGCCGAAGAGCAGGAGGATGGCGGAGATGAGCGTGCCGGCGTGGCCAATGCCAATCCACCAGACGAAGTTGATGATGCCGAACGCCCACGCCACCGGGATGTTGTTGCCCCACATCCCCACGCCCGTGACGAAGGTGATGGTGATGGCCACCGCCAGCAGCACCGTCAGCGCCGCGCACACGCCGACGAGCGCCCACCACCCCATGCCCGGCGCGGTGAGCACCGGCCGCAGCAGCGCCTCACCGAGCTGCGCGTCCGGGCGTCGCTCCTCGAGCAACGGGTGGACGACCAGCGGATCCGCCGTCACCGGAGCCAGGGGCAGTGGCTCGCTCATCCCGTGGCCTCGCTTGGATTCTTCAGCCGGATCAGATGGACGGTGCGCGGCTGCGTCCCCAGGTGGTTCAACAAGGCGTAGTGGCGCGGGTCCTGGTGCAGCCGCGTGACGGGGTCCTCCGGTTGGTTCAAGTCACCGAAGACGATGGCCTCCGTGGGACACGCCTGCTGACACGCGGTGCGCACCTCCCCTTGCCGGATGGCACGGTGCGCCACGCGCGCGGTGATGCGGGCGGCCTCGATGCGCTGCACGCAGTACGTGCACTTCTCCATCACCCCGCGCGAGCGCACCGTCACCTGAGGGTTGCGGTACATCCGGTCCAGGGGACTGCCGCGGTTGTATTCCAGGTAGTTGAAGCGCCGGACCTTGTAGGGGCAGTTGTTGGAGCAGTACCGCGTGCCGACGCAGCGGTTGTAGACCATCTGGTTGAGCCCCTCGTCCGAGTGGACGGTGGCGGCCACGGGGCACACGTACTCGCAAGGCGCGTACTCACAGTGCACGCACATCAGCGGCTGGGTGATGACGGCGGGGTTGTCCGCGTCCCCCATGAAGTAACGGTCGATGCGCAGCCAATGCATCTCCCGTCCGCGCCGCACCTGGTCCTTCCCCACGGCGGGGATGTTGTTCTCCGCCTGGCACGCCACCACACAAGCACTGCACCCCGTGCAACGGTGCAGGTCGATGGACATGCCCCAACGATGGCCCGGCGCGTCCGACACGGGCCGAGGCGGATACAGGTGTTCTTCCGGCGCCTGGAGCGCGGGGAGCCGCGCATCACCCTGTGCCGCGAAGCGGGCGGCCGTCGTCTGGAGCGCGATGGGCCGGCCCTCCATGTGCCAGTGCTCCTGCGTCAGCGCGAAGTCGTGGTGGCCTTCCACGCGCGTGAGCCGCACGCCGGAGGCCCACCAGGGCGCGTCCTGGAAGCGCAGCACCTGGGCGTCGAAGCCCACGCCGCGCGCCACCGGGCTGCCCAGGCGCTGGCCGTACCCCAGCGGCAGCGTGAGGGTGTCATCGGCCTGCCCGGGAACCACCAGCACGGGCGCTTCCATCGAACGGCCGCGAAGCTCCAGGCGGACGCGGTCGCCTCGCGCTAGCGACAGGCGCGAAGCCGTGGCGGGACTCACCCACACGGCATTGTCCCAGGTGAGCTGCGTCACCGGGTCCGGCAGTTCCTGGAGCCAGGGATTGGCGCCGTAGCGACCGTCATGGACCTTGGCGTCCGTGACGAAGTGCAGCTCCAGCCCGTCCCCCGAGGGCGGCAGCGACTGAACGGCCGCGAGCACCGAGGCGGCATCCACGGCGGCCTGTTGCACCGGCAGCCGCGTGCCAGGAACGACGCCCTCCGCGAGCCAGCGTTCCCATTCCTCCTCGAAGTCTCCCGATGCCGCAGCGTGCTCGCGCCACTGGGCCCGCAGTCGCTCGTAGGGCGTGGTCGCCAGCGCTCCGGCGAAGGCCGCCAGCAGTTCCAGCGGGGGCACGGCGCTCTCCACCAGCGGCGCGATGAGCGGCTGCAGGACGGTCGCGGTGCCATCCACCGCGCGCCCATCGCCCCAGGCCTCGAACGGATGCGTGGAGGGGACGGACCAGGACACCCGCGCGGCGGTCTCATCGTCGTGGAGCGCGCAGTACACGGCATCCTCCACCAGCCCCAGCGCCTCCCCCAAGGGCACGTCCGTGGGCGCGCGGTAGACGGGGTTCCACGCGGTGATGAGCAGCGTGTCCACCACGCCCGCGCGGATGTCCGCGACGAGCTCCGGCAACGCCGCCGCGTCCGGCGCGGGCGCCAGGAGCGAGTCCACGCACCGCACCGTTCCACCGTGCAAGGTCGCGTTGAGCAGATGCGCCAGCGCGTGCACCGCCGCGGGCTGGGCTTCCCCCACCACGATGAACGCCCCGTCCCCCTGCTCCGCCAGGTCCCGAGCGGCCCCCGCCACCC
>NZ_VHLC01000098.1:0-33889 GCF_006547355.1 Myxococcus sp. AB036A
CCTGGGGCGCGGGCTCGGGCGCGGGCGGCGGTGGCGTGGGCTCGGGAGCGGGCGGCGGTGGCGTGGGCTCCTGCTTGGGTTCGGGGCAGCCGCGGTGGGCGGCGACACCGGCCTCGTTCGGGCATGCGTCCTCGCGGTCCACGACGCCGTCGCCATCCGCGTCGGTGTCCGGGCAGCCGTCGTTCTCTGGCGGGCCGGCTTCGAGCGGGCAGCGGTCCTGCCCGTTGGGAACCGTGTCGCCGTCGTCATCCAGCGCGGGGCACTGCTCCGGCGTGTGACTCCGGCCGCTCCGGCACACGTCCTCCCGGGCGGGGGGCTGATGGGCCCAGGCGATGCCCGCGGCCGCGCGGATGGACGGCGTGCCCGGGATGTCCGTGAAGCCATGTCCGGCGATGGCGAAGGCCTCGAAGCCGCCGCCCACGGGCAGCCGTACGCCGCCCAGCAGCTCCAGCGCGACGTCCGGCTCCACCAGCGACTCCGCGGCTTGCAGCGCGATTTCGCCGCGCAGGCCCTTGCCGCGCGTGGACACGACGATGCCTTGCTCCAGCTCGGTGCCGTAGTCGCGCCCGGGCTCGTTCTCCGTGGAGCGGATGCGCACGCCCGCGCTGGCGCCGAGCACGACGGGGCCCAGCTCCCGGCTCACCGCGACCCGGGGCGCGACCTGGAGGCCCGCCCAGCCCTGTTGCCGGCCAAAGGCATCCGCGGTGCCGCCGGGCGTGCCCACGTCCAGGCCCAGGCTGAGGAAGACGGGGGCGCCGTCCTCGCGCCGCAGCAGCGCGTAGCGGGCGCCCAGCTCCGGGGTCCCGAGGCCGAAGGCATCCGGCGCGGAGATGCCGACCAGCGTGTCCGCGCCTTTTCCGCCCTGGTGGATGATGACGGGCAGCCGCGCGGACAGCTCCAGCCGGTCGGTGGGAGACCAGGCGCCCGCGAGCCAACCGGAGACGCGGTAGTCGAGGATGGAGCGCTCCTGGCCATCACTGCCCTTGAGCAGGAGGATGCCGCGCTCATACCCGGCCATGAGCATCAGCCGGTAGGCGCCCTGAGGGAGCACGTGGCCTGTGTCCACGAGCATCGAGTCCGTGGCGGCGGGGGTGAAGCGAAGCCGCTCCAGGTCGATGGGGACGAGCGCGCCCGTGGTGCTTTGTGCCAGGGCATTGGGCGCGATTGAGGAGATGAGCGCGGCCAGCGCCCAGCTCCGAGCCTGTGTACGCAAGGTGAAGTCCATTCGCGAAAGAGGGTGACGTACGGGTCAGTGCGAGGCGTGACGCGAGCGGCGACGCAGGCCGCTCCACGATGCCAGAACCACCAGGAGGGCCAGCGACGAGGCAGCGCCACCGCCAGAGGCCTGGCAGCCGCCTCCGGCGATGGAGACGACCGTTGCCTGGACGGTGACCTGGAACGTGCAGCGGGCTTCATTGCCCGCGGCATCCGTCGCGGTGACGGTGACGGTGTTGTTGCCGTGCCGGAAGGTGCTTCCCGATGCCGGCGAGGACGTGACAGAGGGCGTCGAGACGCCGTCCGTGGCCTCGGGTAGTTCGAAGGTCACCGTCGTGCCCGACGCATCATCGGAGGTCGTCCGGATGTCGGCGGGGCACGTCAGCGCGGGCGGGGTGGTGTCCCGCACGTCGACCTGGAAGGTGCATGTGACTTGCGTGCCGGATGCGTCCTCCGCGGTGGCGGTGACGGTCGTGGTCCCCAGCGGCAGCGTGCTGCCCTCCGCCGGTGAATAGGTGAGCGTGGCGGGTCCGCCCGCTCCGGGCGTCACGGTGGCGGGGGGCCAGTTGCCTGGCGCGCCGTCAGGCCCTGTTGCCTCGATGACGGTGTCCTCGGGGCAGGTGATGGCCAGGGGTTGGGTGGCCTCCACCTCGATGTCCACCGAGGGCTCGTTGCTGTCCAGGCCGCAGTCACTGACGCGGTAGGTGAAGCTGTCGGCGCCCACGTAGCCCGGGTCGGGCGTGTACCGGAGGTTCGGCGGCGTGCCGCTCAGCGTTCCATGCAGGGGCGGCGTGACGATGGTCCACGTCAACGTCTGGTCCGCGTCCGGGTCGGTCGCGGTGAGCGTGATGTCCTGCGGGACGCCGGTCATCGTGGCGATGCGCACGGCGTCCGCGATGGGCGCGGTGTTGGCGCGCACCGTCACCATGCGACCCCCCGGAATGGCGTTGGCGAAGACGGACAGGGCATACGGGCCCGGCGGCGCCTCCGCGGGCACCCGCACCGTCGCGCGCGTGGTGGACATGTCCGTGGCGGGAAGCGTCCAGAGCCGCCCTCCCTCGGCGGCGCGCAGGCGCACCAGGGGGAAGTCCGTTGGCGAGTCCAGGTAGTTGCCGCTGGACGCGCCCGAGATGCCCCGGAAGCCCTGGCCTTCGATGACGGTGGGGCAGGTCTGGTAGAGCGTCTCCGGCGCGGAGACGACCGGACGCCAGGTGGGAGGCGCGAGGACGTCCTCGTAGCGCTGGGCCGTGGTGGCGGCCGTGCCTCCCGCGAGCAGGACCTCACCCGTGGGCAAGGCAACGGCGACGGCCCCACCCCGCACGTCGGGCGCGGTGACCGGCGTCCAGGTCCGCGAGGGGGCGCCGTAGGTTTCGGCCGAGGCCACGTAGGTGTCTGGCGCGCTCAGGCCTCCGGAGACCAGGAGCGTACCGGATGGCATCAGGGTGGCGGTGTGGCGCCAGCGCGCTTGCGTCAGCGGGCTGTCCGGCGTCCAGGTGTTCGCGGTGGCCGAGTACCGCTCCGTGGTGGCGAGCGCCACGCCTCCCGCGGCGCCGCCCGCCGCCATGAGCTCTCCAGAGGACAGCAGCGTCAGCGTGAAACTCTCTCGTCCCTGGGCGAGGCCGGCGATGGGCGCCCAGGTGTTGGTGGCGGGGTCGTACACCTCCGCCGACGCGAGGGCTGCTCCACCCGCGTCACGTCCTCCCGCGATGAGCACCCGTCCATCGGGCAGCAGGGCAGCGGCGTGCGCGGTGCGCGCCCCGGTCGCGGACGCCGCGGCGGTCCACGCCTGGGTGCCCGGGTCGTACAGCTCCGCGGAGGCGAGCACGTCCGCGCCGTCCTGGCCACCGACGACGAGCACCCGTCCATCCGGCAGGCGCGTCGCGGTGTGCAGGTGTCTCGCGCGGGTGAGTGACGCCGCGGAGCTCCAGGTGTTCGTGGCCGGCGTATAGCGCTCTGCCGAGTTCAGCGTGCCGCCTGCGTTCGTGCCACCCACGACGAGCAGCTCGCCCGAGGCCAGCGTCGTCGCAGTGGCATCCGCTCGCGCGGTGGAGAGGCCCGCGGCCGCGGACCAGGTGTTCGTCGCCCGGTCATACAGCGAGGCGGACGCCAGCGCGGTGCCCGCTCCGTCACGGCCACCCGCCACGAGGACGCGGTTCGTGGGCAGCAGCGCCATCAGCGGGTCAACGCGAGGAGCGCCCAGGGTCCCCGCCGCGGCCCAGCCCTGGACGCCAGTGTCGTAGACCTCCGTGTCCGCGTAGAACGTGAGTGACGGATTGGAGTGGAAGCCTCCGGCGGTGAGCACCTTGCCGGAGGGGAGCAGGGTCGTCGTGCTGTTCTCCCGGCCAATCGCCATGGAGCCCGCGAGGGTCCACGTGCCGGTGGCGGGGTCGTAGAGTTCGGATGCCGGCTGGGCATCTCGCGCGGCGTTGGAGCCGCCCACGACGAGCACCCGGCCGTCGGGCAGCAGCGTTGCGGTATGGCCGTTGCGCGGGAAGTTCAGGGCGCCCGTGGCCGTCCACGTGTTGGCCGCCGGGTCGTAGAGCTCCGCATGCGTGGTGGCACCGCTCGCGGTGACTCCACCCGCGAGCAGCACGCGGCCATCGGGGAGCAGGGTGGCGGTGGCGTAGTGCCTTGGGACCAGGGGCGGCGCGGCGGCGGTCCATGTTCCCGCCGCCGGGGTGTAGAGGTCGGCGCCCGGGACTTGGTTGTCATCGTTGTTGAAGCCGCTCACCGCGAGCACCCGGCCGTCGGGCAGCAGCGTGGCGGTGTGCGAGCGCCGGACCCTCTGGAGGCTGCCGGTGGGGAGGAACGTGTTGCTCGCGGGGTCGTACAGTTCGGCGGTCGCGAGGTTGCTGCCGCCCGCGATGAGGAATTGACCGGAGTCGAGCCGCGTGAGGGTGGCCAGGGGGCGGGGCGCGGCCATGGGGCCCGTGGCCGACCAGGTGTCCGTCGCGGGGTCGTAGATGCGCCCCGTCGTGGAGCCGTCCGTCAGCACGAGCGCACGCCCGTCGGAGAGGCGCGCGGAAATGGTGACGTTGCCTGAAATCCCGGCGGCGGCCGCCGCGCTCCAGGTGTCGGTGTCGGGGTCGTAGCGTTCGGACGAAGCCACGAAGCCCAGGTTGTTGACGCCACCGACGACCAGCAACTGGCCGGTGCCGAGCAGGAGGCCCGCGTGCTGAGCGCGGGCTGTCGCCATGGTGGCGGTGGAGGACCAGCCAGGGTCGACGACGAGCGGCGCGGTGAGCCCGGCGAGCGAGACCTCGGTCGTGATGCGGACCTGCGCGCCGTCCACGTCGAACACCTGGGTGCGCGGATTCATGCGCCCACCCGCGAGCCGCGTGCTGCCCGCGCGCGAGTGGCCGTTGGCGTCTCGCACCACGGCGGGATGGAAGCGGAGCACGGGGCGCGCGCTTTCATCCAGGAACTGGAGGTAGTCGCCCGTGTCCTGGATGCGCCGGACGGAGGCCGGCAACGTGACGGTGTACTCGGCGCGGTGCGACGGCTTGTCGCCGCGTGCCTCCGGTACCGCGTCCAGGATCCACGCCTCCTCGACCCGCGAGGTGCGCCAGCCCTGTTCGGTGACCTGCGTGCTTCCCGCGGGCCACCAGAGGTGCCGCTCGCCCTGGAACGCGGCGAAGCGCTCGCGGTGGAGCGTGCCCGGGGGGGAGGCCGCCGGCTGGACCTGGAAGGTCAGTCCGCGCGTGGTCAGCGTCAGCCCTCCGTCATTCCTGAGCTGCGCATCGAGCAGCCGGGCCGAGGGCGCCGAAGGGGCCGGACCCGTTTCAAGGTCGGGGAAGTAGGCCCGCGCCAGCGCCAGGGCCGTGGTGGCGGAAGGGGCCTGCTTCCACTGGGACAGGGCCTGGCCTCGTGCGGCGGCCAGCGCGTCGTCACTCGGAGGCGTCAATCCCTCCTTCCCGCATGACAGGAGGATGACACTCCCCATGAGTATCAGGCGCCTGCTCCAGACCGCGCGATGTGACTGCATCGAGGAACTCCGGTTTGAAAGGAGCGGCGGGACGGCGCGAGCCGTGAACCCGACGCTGTGAGTCATTTTCAACGGCTTATCCGCTGCGGGGGCGGATGGGCAATGTCGACCGTGTCTCCGTTGTGCGTTCTGGGCGTCTCCTGGCTCACGGCGCTGGAAGCTTCCGTTCCCCCTGTCGCTTGACGGGGTGGGTGTGGATTCAATACATACCAACCAGTCTGTATGAACCAGATGCCCACCCGACGAAGGCGTGACGCCCCCGAGACGCGGCGTCAGCTCATCGCGGCCGCGACACACCTGATGATGCGTCGGGGATTTTCTGCGACGACGGTGGACCAGATTTGCGCCGAGGCCGGGCTGACCAAGGGCAGCTTCTTCCACCATTTCGAGTCGAAGGAGGCGATTGGCCTCGCCGCGATGGCCGCCTTCGCGGAGATGGGCATGGGGCTGTACGCCGAGGTCTGGGACGGGCCCGGCGTGGACCCGCTGGAGAAACTGCACCGGCTGCTGGACGTCATGAGCGACCTGGCACGCCAGCACGGCGGGATGCTCACCTGCATGGTGGGCATGTTGTCCCAGGAGCTGGCGCTGTCCAGCGCCACCGTGCGTCAGGCGGGTGAAGGCCACATGGAGGCCTGGGTCGGCGCGGTGGCGGGGCTGCTCACGGAGGCGAAGCGGCTGCATCCGCCGCGCGTGGGCTTCGACCCCGACGCCGTGGCTTGGATGCTCTACAGCACGTGGCAGGGCTCGATGCTGGTGGGCAAGACGCGGCAGCGGCCCGAAATGGTCATCGAGAACCTGCGCCAGATGCGCACGTATCTGGATGGGCTCTTCGCGTCGCCAGTGAAATCAAAGTCCAAGCAATCCAAGCGCGCCTGACGCCGGGCGCATCCTGAACAGAGGAGACCGCACCATGCAGAAGATCACACCCTTCCTGTGGTTCGACGGCAACGCGGAAGAAGCCATGAAGTTCTACGTGTCCGTCTTCAAGAAGGACGCGAAGATTCTCAGCCTCAACCGCGCCGGGGACTCGGACACCGCGCCGGTCGTCTCTGGCACGTTCCAGCTTCATGGACAGCAGTTCATGGCGCTGAACGGCGGGCCTCACTACAAGTTCACCGAGGCCATCTCCCTGTTCGTGGACTGTCAGACGCAGGAAGAGGTGGATGAGCTGTGGTCGAAGCTCCTGGAGGGCGGAGGCCAGACGCAGCAGTGTGGCTGGCTCAAGGACCGCTTCGGCCTGTCCTGGCAAATCGTCCCGTCCGTGCTGGGGAAGATGCTGAATGACAAGGACCCGGAGAAGGCGCGCCGGGTGATGGAAGCCATGCTGGGCATGGTGAAGCTCGACATCCAGGGCTTGCAGCGCGCGTACGACGGTGCGGACCAGTAGGTCGCCCGACGGCACGGTGGTGCCGCCCCCTGTCGGTACGGGACAGGGGGCCGCTTCCAACTCGACGTCAGTCGGCACCTGCGCGTGAGCCGTGGCTCTTCGCAGGGCCGCGGCCGCCGCTCACGCGGCGGGCCACCCGTGCGCGGAGGTTGAAGGGCACGCCCCATTCGCGCGCGAGCCGCCCGGCGCGTGCCAGCAATTTCGCACGGAGGAGCCTGCGCGCATGGGGCAGTCCCACGAGGATGCGGTTGTCCGACGCCTGCACGTCGAAGGCATAGAGCTGCGGGAAGCTGGCCCGCCACAGCGGGTCCATCAGCGAGCCGGGCCGGCCTGACTTCCGGAGCACGTTGCCCACCACCACCCCGTCCGGCGTCAGCCTCGCCTGCGTGGCCCGCAGGAACTCCTGCGTCGCCAGCGCCGGCGGGATGCTTCGCGTGCCGTAGGCATCCAGGATGATGACGTCATACGGCGCCCCGGGTGATTCGATGAAACGCCGTCCGTCCGTGAGATGGGCGTGCAGGGCCTCGTCCTCGTGGAAGTCGAAGTAGCGCCGGGCCATGTCCAGCACCTGGGGCTGGATTTCCACCGCGTCGATGTGCGCGTGCGGGAGCACCGCGCGGAGGAAGGTGGGAATGGTGCCACCTCCCAGTCCCACGACGAGCAGGCGCGAGGGCTCGGGCACGAAGGCCAGCGTCGCCGCCACCGCTCGCGTGTAGTCCAGCTCCAGGCGCAGAGGAAAGCCCGGCCACATCGCGCTCTGGAAGGCGCCAATCCACCCGAACTGGAGGTAGCGGCGGCCCTCGTCGTCCTCACTGACGATGATGGGACCACTGGCGGACTTCGCGACATGCAGAATCGTGCGGGGAAACTCGAAGGCGCGGGAGACACGCGCCAGGGCCACGACGCTTCGGTGGCGCTGCCTCGCGCGTGAAGGCTCCTTCGTCTGCCACCGGGCGGAACTGGCGAGTGCCGTCCTCCAAGGCCTCGGGCCCCACGCTTGTCCTGCCTGACGCATCCACCTCACGCCCCGAGCATACGGGCTACTCGGCGCAGGGGAAGGATGTGTCGAGCGTCTTGCTGGCCTTGAGTCCACCGCCCGTCAGCGTGGCCGTCACCTTGACCTTGGAGGCGCAGTGGTACGGGAGGATGAAGGGCACCTGCGTGACGCCATTCTCCGTGAGCACCGCCAGGTCGCGCGTCTGAGTCACCTTCCAGGCAGGCCGGTCACCCGTCGCTTCGGAGGACTCCTTGGGCGCGCTGACCAGCAGCTTCAGCTTCAGCGGCGCGTCACCCTCATGGGGCCCTTGGACTTTCACGACGATGAAGGCGTCCACGTTCATTCCGTACGGGTCGGAAGCCGCATCCAACGCGACGACGGCGCCCTGCTGCCGGTCGTAGACCTGGGCCTGGATGTCGCTGATGGTCACATTCGGTGCGGCGGCCTTCGGTGCGGCGGAGACGCTGCCCGCGGGGCCCGCCAGGAACAGGACCAGGCCCATGGAGAGCGAGCGCAGGTGGAATCGGGTTGTCATGGCCGCGCACTGTAGTCCCGGCGCGAAGCCCTCCAGCAAGGCAGGCTGGAAGTGGCATTCCAAGAGCATTGATTTTGCTTCGATTGCTTCTATTCCTGGTCTGAGGCTGTTGATAGCCTCCGTGCCCGCCATGCTGAGAATCCGTCCGGAGCAGATGGCTTTCATGAACGCGCAAGGGCGCGAGCGCTTCATCGCGGAGACGCTCCAAAGCCTGCCCTCGGTATTTCCGGGAGACGTGCGGCTCCAGGATGCGAGGGCCCTGCGCGGCGCGGTGGAGGATGGCATCGCCCATGCCGAGCGTCACGGCATCACGGACGCCCGTGAGGTGACTTTGTACGTCTTCTTGTTCATCGAATTCGGGCCCGGGTTCGAGAAGGCGCCAGCCACCCGCTGGATGGGAGACCTGCTCACGGACGCTCAGCGGCCGGCTGCCGAGAAGCTCAATCTCATCTATGCGCGCTTGGAGCTGGCTCAGGCGCGCCAGGGGAAAGGATGAATCTCGACGCCGCCCTGAAGGCCGCGGAGAAGACCGCGTCGACCGTCGTGGGGACTTCGACCCTTCCCTGCGCCCAGCACCGGACGGGGCTGTTGGTGCTCGTCTATCGGACAGACACCCAGGAGATGCTGGGGCAGGTCCAGGTGTCGCTGTCGGGACGTGCCATCCGGCTCATTCCCCCCGTGCACGACCCGCACCGCAACAAGGCCATGCAGCCCAAGGGCCGCGTCCTGCGCTACGCCGTGAATGACATGACGGTCGCGACGCAAGGCGATGGCGCGGCTCGGTTCCTGCCCTTGGATGCGGGGACCTACACCGTCACGGTGGATGGCCTTTCGGCGGTGGACGACCTGCTCCTGAATCCAGGGGCCCGGGAGCAGCCGGTCATCTTGAACACCTGTCCGGTGTGCCTGGTCCCAGTCGAAGTGGGGGCGCGCCCCGAGTTCCTGCTGCGATGGAAGCACGATGCCGCGGGTGTCAGCGGCGTGGAACTCACGCTGGGGGATGCCCATCCCCTGGCTCAGGCCACGGGGACCTCGGGCCTGGCGGGATGGAGCGGGGAACCGCTGGTGCCCGGGCCCTATTCGCTCGCCCTGCGCTTCGCGGGAGGCGGCAAGTTCCAGCTCTATTCCGCCACGGGCCAGTTGCTGGACGCCGCACCTGTGCTGGACATCCCCGCGGGCCGGTCTCAATTCCACTTCCAGGTCCAGCAACTGGGACAGCTCAAGCTCGCGGTCCAGCTCCAGCGGCCCGACGGGACGATGGCGCCCATTGACCGGCCGCACGTCACCGTCCAATGGCCGCCGAGTGCCTCGCCAAAGCAGTGGGTGCTCGACCAGGGCGTCAGCGAGGACATTCCCCTGGTGAATGGACCTCAGACGGCGTTGACGCTCGACGCACTCGAACTCGAGGACGACGGCGCCCCCGAGGTCTTCGAGTTCATGGCCTTGAACCCGTAACGGAGGGCGTCCATGCCTCCTGTCTTCGCCCGCCGGTCGGATTCCAACAAGATTGATGTGACGCACCGGCAGACACTGGGTGAGTTGCTCGACACGAACGGTCTCACCGGCCGGTTGAACGACGTGGCCCTCTACAACTGGGGCACCCTCGTCCCGGCGGAAATCAACCGCGCGCTGATCGAACTCGTGGGTTGCGCCAGGCCGGAGACGGACCCGCTCGCGTCGCTGCTCGACCCCGCGCTGGGACCGAAGCCCTTCATTCACAAACCCGAGCCGTGGAAGCCCGCCGCGCCGCTCGCCCTGGACACGTCGCACACCGTGCAGGTGCGGCGACGGTTTCCTGCTCCGGCGGTGTCCATCCGCAAGCTCACCCGGTGGTTCCTGCCTTCCTCCGGCACCTGCGAAGCGGAGTACGTGCTGGAAGGTGTCGCCTCCAGTGCCGACAAGGTGGACTTCGAGGTCCACGCCCATGGGTATCACTCGCTTTCGCCTCAGGGCGGGCAGGTGGCCTGCGACACGGATGCGGCGGAGGGGGGCTCCACGCACTTGTTTCGCCGGCGCAAATGCTACGAGGTCGCTGACAGGCGGCCGCCCGCCGTGGCCCAGAAGCTCCCGGACTGGAAAGGGGAGAGCGAGGCCACGCAGGGCGTGCTGAAGCGGGAGGGCACAGGCACCTTCATCCACCACGGCTGCGCGCCCTATGACGTGCTGGTGCGGTACTACAAGGATGACCGGGACAACGCGGCGAAAATCCTCCTGACGCCGTTCGCTCCACGCTGGAAGCCGGTCAAGGGCGCGGACCCGGAGCTCGACGAGGACACGCTGAATGTCTCGTGGGAGCTGCAAGGCGACCACGGCAAGCTCAAGCGGGGGCAACTCGTCGTCTGGGACAAGGACGACAACGTGGTGTTCTTCGCGCCCCTGGACGAGCAGCAGCTCCGGACCCGGAAGCGCTACGAGTTCCTGAAGGATGCGCGGAAGACGTGGGACAAGGCCGCGATTCGCCGCGACCAGTTGCCCTACCGGGTGCAGCTCCAGGCGCACAGTGACGAAGACGAACCGCTGGGCCTCGCGCTGGCCGTGATGCCCACCCAGGTCCGTGCCTTCGACTATGCACAGGTGCAGTTCATTGCCTTCAACGTCAAGCCGGGGACGAAACCTCGCGTGCCTGGCCCCGGAATCGACTACCTGGGCGACGCGGACCCGGACGTCGACATCCAGACGCGCTGCGATGTGATGAAGGATGCCATTCGGCTCGCGGCGGCGGATGGCCACATACGTCCCGAGGAGAACGTCCTCAAGTTGTTCATGGCGCCGGAGTTCTACTTCCGAGGAAAGGACGGTGGATATCCGGTCGAGAAGCTCTGGGACGTCACGCGGCAGCTCCGGCAGGAGACGGACAAGCCGGAGTATGCAGACTGGCTCTTCGTGTTTGGCAGCGCCATCGGCTATCTCCCGCACGAGGAGTTGGATGCGGTGACGGGGGCGCCCACCGGGACGCCGCTCACGCATGGCGGGGAGGGGCAGGTCCACGCGGTCCTCCTCGAGACCAATACGTCCGGCGTGGATGACGTCCTCAAGGTCACGCTTTCGCGCCCTCCCGACACGACCTGGAAGGTGCGTGGGATTGGGACGAACCCCGCACTCAAGGGCGTCGCGACGACGCTCACGCCCGGCGAGTACCAGCTCACCGTGGACGGCAAGAGCGGCCTTGCTCCAGGCCCTATCGTCTTGTCCGAACCCGTGGCTTGGATTGACACCGTTGACCAGACGGGGGCCTGCACGGAGGTCGTGGTCAACTCCAGGGTGTGCTCTCGCATCTTCATTCCGTCATCGGGCGCCGCGCCTGCTGCGCCGTGGAAGCTGCGCACGGGGTCTGAAGAGGACGACATCAAGGGGTGTGTGCCGCTGGGGGCGGGCCGGTACCGCCTCACGCTGGCGAACAAGAAGGTGGGCTTCGCCAGCGGGTCGGCGGAGCTCGTCGAGCCCAGGTCGACGGAAGTCTTCAACGTCGTCATGGTCCAGAAGGGCTGGCCAGCCCCCCTGCTCAGCCAGGGGTTGAAAGGGGCCGCCGTCTACAAGGAGTACGTCTCCGCCATCGATTTCGTGGGACCCAACTCCCACAATGCCAATGCCTGGTTCGACGCGACGGGCTTGGGCCGGCGTATCGAGATTCATGGCGCCACGGACAGGCTGGCGCTTCCCACGGAAGGCTCCACGGACGTACCGGCGGCGAGCCCCAACCGGCTGGGGCCGGGAGCCACCTGGTTGAACCGGCCGAACCGCGTCGGGTCGGAAATCAACCTGTCGGGCGACGGAGGCGGCTCAGTGGTCACGGTGGATGGTGTCACCCTGGGCCTGGAAGTCTGCCTGGACCACGCCATGAACCGCCTGGACCTTTTCTATCACGGGGGGATCAGCCCCGTTCCCCCCTTCGGGCCGCAGGCCCCTGGCGCCGTGGCTGGCGACCCTCGGGTGCAGGTCCAGCTCATCCCGTCGTTCGGCATGTCCATTGGCCGTGGGAAGCTGTGCACCAGGATTGGGGGCCCGCGGCCCGGCCTGGTGTTCAACGTCGATGGTCAGCGGTGCGCATCCGTGGCACGCGTGACGGATGACGCTTACTCCTGCGATGACCATCCGGCCATGCACGCGACCGCGCCGGGCTCTTGCACTCATGACAAGGAACTGCGGTGGTGCGCCGGCTGTAACAAGACGCGGAGCGCGCCCGGGGACTGCCCGACTCACGGTCCGACCGAGGCGCGGCATCTGTGCGGCTACGCCTGGCAAAGGTGGCAGTGTGGGGAGGTTGGCTGTACCAATACCATGCCCTGCCTCGCACATCCCTATCCCCCAGCGCCTGCTCCGATTGGCTTCAACTGGTGTCTGAAATGTAGCAAGGAATTCCCCGTGGGCCCGCCTTGCCCCACCTGCGGTGGCTCGCCCGCGCCATGTCCTGAGTCGTACAGGGTGGGGACGACCTGCTCCAAGCACGCTCCCGCGATCGCTCAGCGATGCAATGCGCCGCTGGTCTCCATGGGGCAGTCCATCGCCACGGTGAGTGGTCCCACCCAGGTGAATTCCAGCCACGACCCGGCCTTCTTCGACGAAGGGGGACACGTGCTCGTCTATTCCGCGCAAGTCCTTCCGCGTCCCGACATCTTTTGAGGCCGTGGTGGGAGCCTCGAACGTCGAGGCTCCCGAAGGACCTACTGGCCTCGCGCCGGGTTTCTCCTCCGGCGTCCCAGGATGCCGAGAATCGCGAACGCCAGTGGGCCCGCGAAGCTGGCTCCAGCGGCCGCGCAGCCACCCGAACTTTCGGGGTCGTCCGGCTGCGGCGTCGTGCCCGCATCCGCGGGTGTGTCCGTGCCCGCGTCCGTGGGCGTGCCTGTTCCCGCGTCGGGCTCGGTGCCCGTGCCTGCGTCCGGTGTCTCGGTCCCTGGCTCGGAGGCATCCCCATACGCGCCGATGTGGGCCGGGCTCACCTGGGCGCGCGGCTCACCCGCGGTGTGTTTCACATACTGCCAGGTGACGGGCTCGCTGCTGGTTTCGGCGGGGAGTGCCACCGCCTGACTTCTCAGGGCGGAGGCAGCGGTCAGGCGGAAGTCCTGGCCGGCGAGGTTGATGAACCCGGGGTCGGTTCCGGTGAGATTCCCTCCCGCATCCACCACGGCGCCCGTGAGCGTGCCGAAGGTGCTCACGTAGCCGGGCTTGTACCAGTTGCCGCCATGTCGGAGCGTGCCCGCCTCGTCCGTGAGGGACAGCGTGTTGCCATTGGCCGCGGCCACCAGCACCACGTTGTTCGTCACATGCGCCGTCTGGTTCTGGTGCGACAGCCGCAACAGCGTGGTCCGGTCCGTGCGGCTGGACACCACGGTGTTGTGGAAGAAGTAGAGCGTGCCCCGGTAGTTGGCCGTGTTGCCGGAGTCGCCACCGAAGTGGACGATTTGCCGGTTGCCCGCGCCCTCGGTCTCCAGCAGGACGTTGCCGTAGACGAAGGTGCGCGCATACGACGGCGCCGCGCGCAGCGTGCCGCTGGACGAGTCCACCAGGTCGAGCTGCCGGTTACCTCCCTCAATCCAGTTGTACCGGATGAGACTGCCCGCCGAGCGGTCCTTCAGGTTGTTGCCCAGACAGCCGCTGCAGAGCGGACCGAAGCGGTTGAATTGGTAGGTGATGCCCAGCGCTTCGGTGTACGCGTTGTGCTCGAGGATGCTGCCGGTGTTGCCGTTGCCCAGGATGTGGCTGTGCTCGACGGTGACATTCGACGCCTGGTTGGCGATGAACAGGCCGTTGCCGCTGTCTTCGAGCACGCAGCCCCGGATGGTGATGTGTTCGCCCTTCTCGATGAAGATGGCGGCGGCGTTGTCCAGGTAGGTGGACGCGCCATTGCGGCCGGTGAAGGCGCCGCGTGCCCGGCGCAGGTGGAGGTTTTCCACCACCAGGTGCGCGGGCATCGTGTCCGCGGGCCGGTTGGAGCCACCAATCTTCAGGATGCCGCGCTCCTCACCCCAATAGTTGAGCTGCGAGCGCGTGGTGGCGTTCTCGCCGACGATGACGGGCAGGTTGCCCTGCGCGTCCTTCACGCCGCGCACGGTGATGGGCGCGGCGGCAGTGCCTCTGCGGCCCAGGACCCACTTCTCCGCGTAGGGTGTGGGCCGTGCGTGGACGAAGACGGTGTCTCCGGGCTCGAGTGACTCCCAGGGCACGTCACCCAGGCGGGTGTACTGTTGGTCGGGGCCTACGCGGTACTCCGCGGCCTGGACGGCCAGCGGCTGGAGCAGGACGAGAAGGACGGCTCGCGAGAGGTTCATGTCTCGCAGTCTGACGGCTTCGTCCGGTCCAGGTCCACGAGGGCTGACGCTCCTCAAGGACTCGGGTGAAGTGCACCGGGAAGTTTGTAGGCGGAGCGCTCGCTAGGCTCAGGCAGGCGGGGGGCGCTGAGTCGCGAGGGCTGGCCCGCGTAGGGGGCAACCGCGTGCTGCAACGGTAGCGGCGCCCCGTCGGGCCCTGGCAGGGTTCCCCACGGGGTGCGCCCACCTGGTCTGCGAGCGGTGCTAAGTCGGAAGCGACTACAGCGCGTGTCCCATCTGTCACCGTCGCTTGTCTCCGTCCGAGCCGTTCCTCAAGTCCACGGCGCTCGAGGCCGCCGAGCGCGTGTATGCACTGGCCGCCAACCGGCTGACGCGGCTGTCCTTGGGGACCGACCCGGATGCCGCGGGGAGGGAGGTCATGCGGCGCCTGGTGTCCCGGTCCACGGTGCTGCGCCCCTCCGAGGTGATGTTGCTGAAGATGCTCGTCTCCGCCACGCAGGTTCGCCCGTGCCACCACGGCGGCCAGCCACCTGAGCGAGAGCCCGGTGCCGACCCGGCTGAAGCGCGCCGCCCGGCAGTCGCCGCCTGGGCGGTGGAGGAGGGCGCCCTGGCGCACCACGTGCGGGGTTTCTACCTCCGAGACATTGCTCCAGGCGCACTTTCACAGGAGGGACGGAAAGTGCGATAATCGTGAAGGCAACCAACGCCTTCAGGGGAGCGACTGACATGCCTTTGTATTACGTGCAGAACTTCACTTACGACGGTCCTGGCAGCTCGAAGATGTATGGCGCCATGGGTGCCCACAATCACGACCAGGCCAATCAGTTCACCAAGGACTGTGTCGCCTACCTGAAGAGCATTGGCTGTACGAACGTGCAGGAGACGGGCAGCTTCGCGAGCAATCAGGCCGAGCCGCTCAAGGGCAAGGAGATGCGCTGGGACGTGCTTCAAGACAAATGGGTGAAAGCCTAGCGGTGCCCGCGGGCGTGCCTCTCCTCACGGGCCGAGGCACGTCGCTGCGCGTGGTGGCTCAGGGCGAATCCACGGCGTGCGTCAGGGGACGGCCGCCCTTGGGCGCGGCGAACCGGGCCTCGTCGCGCGAGAAGCGGTATTTCTTCATGGCCGAGAAGTCCCCCTTCATCCGAGGGAATTCGAGGTCCATGACGACCCGTCCTTCCTTCACGAAGACGAGCAGACATTCCGATTCATAGATGTCTCTCGCGCCGGACCAGTCGTTGCCGAGCGATTGGCGGACTTCCTCCGCGACCACGTAGGGCGTGAAGACGTGGAGGGTGTCCCAGTCGAAGTCCGTCAGCTCCGACAGGTGGAAGGCCTCTCCTGTCTTCGAGGCGGAGCGCACGCGCTGCTCCAGCTTCGTGGCGAGCGCCGCGCGCTCCTTGCCCCTGCCACAGCCGCTCATCGCCACGCTGCAAGCGAGCCAAAGCGTCACCGCAATCACTGACGTGCCTGCCCAGTTTCTGTGTCCGCGCATGCGCGGCACTCTAACGGTTTGTCTGGCTAGAAGCCCCGGAGCAGGGGCCGTCCGTGGGACAAGCCGGGCCAGGGAATCGCCAGTGCGACGAACAGCATGGCCAGCAGGAGCCCCACCGCCCAGGTGCGGTGCTTGGATGGAGCGGGCGCCTCCCGCCGCGTCATCGCGGAGGTGGCGTGCGCGGCCGTGAGGGCCAGGAGCATCAGCAGCGGGTGCTCCAGGCTGAAGAAGCGCAGGTGGCCGATGGACATGCTCATCCGCAGCGCGTCCAGGCTCCGGGGCGTGACGGGGCTGAGCGAGAAGTAGAGCGTCATCCCCAGCAGCATCTGGGTATCGAAGGCGGAGACGAAGAAGACCTGGAGCCGCCGGTCGCCGGGCGTCCAGTCACGGGCTCGCGCCCAGCCCATCAGTGCCCTCACGAGTGCGAGCACTCCCAGCACCACCACCGCCCAGCGCAGCCAGGAGTGGAGGAGCAACACCAGCGAGTAGAGCACGGCGCCTACCCCCCCTTCTTCACGGGCATCGCTTCAATCCAGCGCTGGATGAGCGCCCGGCCCTGTTCATCCACCACGCGGGTGCCCAGGGGGGGCATTTGCATGAAGTCCCCGCGCTGCCCCATCCGGTAGAGCAGCGAGCTGTGCTTGACGTCACCCGGCGCGACGCGCTGCGAGGTCTTCCCGAAGAAGCCCGACGTCTGCATGAGCGCCTTCACATTCACGGACGTGCGCCAGGTGTCCGTCTCCTGCACGGAGCCGAGCTCGCCCGCTTCCAGGCGCAGGTGCAGGCCGGAGCTGTTGCCCAGCGCCATGCGGTTGGCGCTGTGGCATGACACGCCGCAGTTCATGTGCAGGTAGCCCAGGGCGGCCTGTTCCACCGGCGTGCCAGGAATGCGGGGCACCTGGGCGGGCGGGTGACTCAGGCGTCCCTCCTCCACCAGCTTCGCCAGCGTGAGGCCCCGCGCGCCGTCGTGGGCCAGCGCGACGGCCTCGAAGCCGAGCACCTCGTCGCCACGCCCTCGGTGGCAGGACTGGCAGTCCTGCTGGCTGGGGATTTCGTAGCCCTCCGTGCCGGGCACGTCCTTCTCGCCGCTGGTCAACTCGAGCGCCGTCTTCCCGTCGTCGCTCCAGCGGTAGGTGGTCCGCAGCCAGCTCCCGTCCGGGCGCTTCCAGAGGAAGCGCGTCTCGATGGGCCGCCCCTTCCAACTGAACTCCTTCCAGAGCTTCGTGCCCACGGGGAAGCGCCACTCGTCGCTCTTGGACGTGTCCACCTTCGTGCCGGGCGGCAGGTAGATGAAGCGCGTCTTGTCCAGGCCGTCGCTCCAGAGCTGGAGGCCGGGCTCGTAGGGGCGCACCTCGGGGGGAATCGCCCGGGTCGCCCACCCGGCGCCGCCTTCGCCGTAGAGTCCCGTGCAGGCCAGGTGCTGGAGCGTCTGGCACTGGATGCTGCCGTTGGCTTCCTTCACGCCCTCCTCGGTGGGCGTCTTGGTGCAGCCTCCGGCGGACACCATGAGGGTGAGCAGCAGCGCACTCGCGCGTGGTGGGGACATCGGGCCTCCTGACACCTTCCACCCTACCGGCTCGGGCGCCGCGTTTCGTGCGTCTTGCTGACGCACCCCGGGGCTCACTTGGGAACGGGGTACTTGGACAGCTTGCGTTGCAGGCTCCGCCGCTGGATGCGCAGCAACCGGGCGGCCTGGGAGATGTTGCCCCCACAGTCGGCGAGCACGCGCTGGATGTGCTCCCACTCCGCGCGCGCCAGGGAGGGCACCTCGTGGGTGAGCGCGGCCTCCTGCCCGGAGGGGAGGGTGGCGCCGGCGAAGGCCAGCAGGATGTCGTCCACGTCCGCGGGCTTGGCCAGGTAGTGCGTGGCGCCTCGCCGGACGGCCTCCACCGCCGTGGCGATGCTGCCGTAGCCCGTCAGCACCACGACGGTGGTGCTCGCGTCCAGGGCCTTCAGCTCGCGCACCAACTCCAGGCCGGAGCCGTCGGGCAGGCGCAGGTCGACGACGGCGTAACCCGGACGCAACGTCCGCGCGGCCTCGAGCGCCGCTTGCGCGCTGGCCGCGCCGTGAGCCTGGAAGCCGTGCCGCACGAAGGCGCGCACCAGCCGCTCTCGGAATCGCTCGTCGTCGTCGGTGACGAGCACCGTGGCGGGGGCTTCACCTGGTGGCATCGGACGACTCCTTCCTCAAGGGCAGCTCCAGCGTCACGCGCGTTCCCTGTCCCTCCTCGGAGCTGAGCTCCAGGCGGCCTCCACACAGCTCGGCGTACGTCTGGGTGAGGAACAGGCCCAGTCCCATGCCCTGTCCCGCGGGCTTGGTGGTGAAGAAGGGCTCGCCCAGCCGGGGCAGCAGCGCGCGCGGGATTCCGGTGCCGTGGTCCTCCACGATGAAGCGCAGGCGGTCCTCCTCGCGGTGCGCGGACACCACGACGTTCGCTCCGGTGGCCTCGCTGGCATGCAGCCCGTTGCGCACCAGGTTCGTCAGGACCTGCACCAGTCCTCGCACGGGGCACCAGAAGGGCACGTCCGGGCCGGGCTCGAGTTGGAGGCGCGCCTGGTCGGCGGTGCCCAGTTGTTCCCGGAGGCGGGCGAGCACGTCGCTCGGCGTCGTCCGTTCGGGGACCTCGCCCATCGTCTGTCCAGCGCGGGCGCTCATGCGCTCCAGGATGTCCCGGCAGCGCTCCACCTCGTCCCGAATGAGGCGGGCGTCCTCCAGCGCTTCCTGGGGCGCCTCCAGGATGAGCGCGTCCAGTTCGTTGGCCGCGATGGCGATGGTGCCCAGCGGCGTGCCCAGCTCGTGCGCCGCGCCGGCCGCCAGCGTGGACAGCGACGCCAGCTTCTCCGCGCGCGCCGCCAGTCGCTGCGTGCGCGCCAGCGCGGCATGCCGGTCTCTCAGCGCGGCGGCCACGCGGGCGACGACGAAGCCGATGATGAGCGCCGTCAGCGTGAAGGCGACCCACATGCCCACGACGTGGAGCGACTCCAGGCCGTGGCTGCCCGGCGGGTTCACTGTGTCGGGCAGTGGGACGTGGCAGGCGAAGAGGCTGGTCGAGCCCAGCACCGACAGTATCGCGATGAGCGCCGTCCAGCGGGGGCCCAGCACGATGGCCGCCAGCGTCACGTGGACGAGATACAGCATGGCGAACGGGTTGGCCGGGCCACCGGACAGCGCGAGCAGCCCCGTCAGCAACGCGGTGTCGAACGCGAGCACGGCGCCCAGCAGGCCGGGACGGACCTCGGGCTCGCGGCGGAGCCAGAGCGCGAGGAGCAGGTTGGACACCGCCGTCGTGGCCACCAGGGCCAGCAGGGGCGCCACGGGCAGCGCCAGCTCCAGCACTCGGACGGCGACGCCCACCGTCAGCGCTTGTCCGGCGACGGCGTGCCAGCGCAGGCGGACCAGCCACCCGAGCGCGATGTCGCTGGAGGACAGCCGCGCCGCCATGTCCCCGGTGGAGCGTCGGAAGGCGGAGCGCGGGGGCGAGGACAGGACGTCAGGCGACGGCGCCTCGGGGTGAGTCGGCGCGGTGGACACCCGCACGTCATATCCCGGCGATGGCAGTGGCGTGTGCGTCAAGTTGACGCATTGGCCTGCCGGACCGGTGCCTGGCCCTGGAGCGTGCTCCGCGGCCGGGAGCTGTCTCGCGAGGGCGGCGCGCCAAACAGGTGGCTGTACTCCCGGCTGGACTGCGAGGGGCTCTCATCGCCCACAAAGTGCCCCGCCGAGGCCGCGTCCAGCGCCCGTCCCAGCATGAGTCGCCGGGCCTCCTGGAGCCGCAGGTTCGTGCAAGACATGCAGGGGCTTGCTCGGCCGGGAGGCGCGAACCCGGAGCACGCGCGGGATGGCGGTCGCGTGGATGCCGTCCGCGGGCGTGTGCCTCTCCCTCAGGTGTGCCAGCTCGGCCGGAGATGGGGGGAGGGGCGTGCCCCCATCGTGTGGAGGAGCGGTTTCGGCCCGTGCCTCCGGGCCAGAGGATTCACCCGTTCGTGCAGGATTGGGCAAGAACCCGGCAGCATCGGCATCTCGCTTCAGCGGCGCCAGCGCACAGATTGCGGTCATCCACTCCGCGGTCACGAGGCGCATCCATATGTCTGGAATTGAAGGGAAGGTCATTGCCATCACCGGAGCGAGCAGCGGAATCGGGGAGGCGACGGCTCGCCTGCTCGCGAAGCGTGGGGCGCGCGTCGTCTTGGGCGCGCGCCGGACGGACCGGCTCGAAACCCTGGTGTCTGCCATCCGCGCGGAGGGCGGCTCCGCGCGCTACCGGAAGCTGGACGTCACGAAGCGGGACGACGTCGAGTCCTTCATGGGCTTCGTCCGCGCCGAGCATGGCCGCATCGACGTCATCATCAACAACGCGGGCGTGATGCCGCTGTCGAAGTTGGAGGCGCTCAAGGTCGAGGAGTGGGACCGGATGATTGACGTCAACATCCGCGGCGTCCTGCACGGCATCGCCGCGGGGCTGCCCATCATGCAGGCGCAGCGCTCCGGCCAGTTCATCAATCTCTCCTCAATTGGTGGCCACCTGGTGGTGCCCACGGGCGCCGTGTATTGCGCGACGAAGTACGCCGTCATCGCCATCTCCGAGGGACTGCGGCAGGAGGTTGGCGGTGACATCCGGGTCACCGTCATTTCACCGGGTGTGACGACGTCCGAGCTCGCCGACTCCATCTCCGACCCGGTCGCGCGCGAGGGCATGCGCGAATACCGGCGGGTGGCGATTCCGCCCGAGGCCATTGCGCGGAGCATCGCCTTCGCCATCGAGCAACCCGACGACGTGGACGTGAACGAAATCATCGTCCGTCCCACCGCTCAGTCCTGACGGAGCGGGACGGGGCTTCGCGCGGCTCCGGCAAGGAAGAAGCGCATCTGGTCGTCGTGGCGGGCAGGGGGCTGGGTCTTGATTGACAGCCTGTCTCAGGTTTTAGTAATCGAGTGAAAGCAGTAAATATTGAAATGTTCGAGGCCGGGGGATGACGCCATGAAGCTGGCAACGGGAAAGCGGTTCTGCGCCATCGCTTCCAACGGGACCCAGCCGTTGCTGTACCGGAACGACACGACCTTCACCGCGAGCTGAGTGAAGGCTGGCACGGCCCTTTTTCACGTGGGAAGGGCCGCGCCGGGGTGCCGTGACTTGCGGGCTGCCTCATCGCGGGGATGAGGCAGCCCGTGTTTTTCGCGGCTCAGGCCCGTTCCACGCGGATGCGCGCGGGCAGGCCGTTGATGCTGGCTTCTTCTTCCTGGCCGGTGAGGCCCTCGGGGCCCACGAGGATGCTGGAGGCCAGCGTCTCCCGCGCGATCAGCTCCCGCGCTTCGTCCGTCACGCGCTTCACGCGCGCGTCGCCGTCCACCCAGAGCTGGATGCGGTCGGTGTAGCCCAGCTCCATGTCCTTGCGCGCGCCCTGCACGCGGGCGAGCAGCTCGCGCACCAGGCCCTCATCCACCAGGGACTCGGTCAGCTCGGTGTGGAGCACCACCACGCCCACGCCCATGCCCGCGGCGGCGTAGCCGGGGTTGGCCTCCACCAGCGTCTCCAGCTCCTCGGCGGTGAAGACGAGGTCCTCGCCGGCCACCGTCATGGCCACGCGGCCCGTCTGGAGCAACTCGCGGTGCAGCGCGGCGCCGTCACCCGTGTCGAAGGCCTTGCGCACCGGGGCCAGCTTGGGGCCCAGTCGTCCGCCCACCGCGCGCAGGTTGGGCCGGACGCGGAAGCGCACCACGTCCGCTTCCGGGCTGCCCGGCTCCACGAAGCGCACCTCGTGGACGTTCAGCTCGTCCGCGATGAGGTCGCGGTACATCGCCACGCGGTCCGTCAGCTCCTTGCGCGCCAGGATGACGTCCGCGCGCGACAGCGGCTGGCGCACCTTGAGGCGGTTGTCCGTGCGCACCTTGAGGCCCAGGGAGACCAGGTCCCTCACCGCGCCCATCTCCGCCGCGAGCCCCTCGTCGATGAGGGACGCATCCACGGAGGGGAAGCGCGCCAGGTGGACGCTCTCCGGCTGCGTGGTGGGCCAGGGCTTGCGCACCAGGTTGCCCCACATCTCATCGGCGAAGAAGGGGATGAAGGGCGCGGACAGCGAGGCAATGGTGGTGAGCGCCTCGTAGAGCGTGAAGTACGCGTCCTGCTTGTCCTGTTCGAAGCCCGGCGCCCAGAAGCGCGACCGGCTGCGGCGCAGGTACCAGTTGGACAGCGCGTCCACCAGCGCCACCATCCGCTGGGCCGCGTCGTAGACCTGGTAGGTGTCCAGCGCGCGGGTGACGTCGCGCAGGGTGAGGTGGACCTCGGACAGAATCCAGCGGTCCAGCACCGGCCGCGCCTTCACCTCACGCCAGCCCTGGCTGCGGCGGATGGCTTCCCACGGCGAGTCGGACGCGTCCGGGTTGCCGGCCGCGGGGTTGAAGCCGTCGATGTTCGCGTAGATGGTGAAGAACGAGTAGACGTTGCGCAGCTTGACCTGGAAGTCCTTCTGCAACAGCCGCACGTTGCTCAGCGAGTGCCGCGTGTTCGACCAGGTGGGGCTCGCCGCGTAGAAGAACCAGCGGAACGCGTCCGCGCCCGGCGCCTTGGCGGCGGGGTCCTTCAGCACCACGCGCTCGGAAGGCGCCAACCGGGGCACCTCCACCGGCATGACACTGGCGCCCCTCGCGGAGGGCGCCACGTCCAGCGTCTGCAGGTCAGTGGGCGCCAGCAACAGCACGCGGCGCTTGAGCTTCTTGTGCGCCTTCACCGTCGCGGTGATGACCCTGTCCGGACGGTCTGGCCGGAAGAGCTGCACCTTGGCGCCCTCCTGGATGTCCAGGCCCTCCAGGTCCTCGCGAGCGATGAGCGCCACGCCCGGCTCCCCCGGAACGCCGGCCTCCGTGGCCGTCAGGACCGCGAAGTCCATGCGCACTTCGTCCAGGATGATTTCCGGCGGCGTGTAGTTGCCCTTGGACTTGGACTCCTTGCGGCCCTCCTTGTCGGAGACGTGGCCCAGCACGATGCAGCTCTTGTACGGCTGCGGCCAGCCGCGCTGGGGTGACAGGCCCATGCGCGCCTGCGTCTCCTCGTCGAAGAGGAGCGTGCTCACCATCAGCAGCGAGTAGAACCAGCCACGCGTCTGGTCGATGGCCTCGGAGATGAAGTCCGCGGGGAAGGCGCGGTTGAAGATCTCCCGCGAGCCCGGCGCGTGCGGGAAGCCCCACTGCGCGAAGGGCATGCAACCGGAGTCGAACCACACGTCGACGACCTCGGGCACACGCTGGAAGCGCCCCGGGGTGCCGGGCTTCTCGAACGTCACCTTGTCGATCCACGGCTTGTGGACGATGAGGTGCCTGGCGTTGGCCTCGTGGGGCTTACCCGCGAGGAAGGCATTCAGCTCCGCCTCCACGGCGGCCACGTTGTTGCCCGGCTTCTCGCGCAGCGCCTGGAGTGAGGGGATGGCCTCCACCTCACCCGTCTCCGAGTGCACCCACAGCGGCAGCGGCGTGCCCCAGTAGCGCTCGCGCGACAGGGCCCAGTCCACGTTGTTGGCCAGGAAGTCGCCGAAGCGGCCTTCCTTGATGTGCTCGGGCACCCAGTTGACGGCGCGGTTGTTGGCAATCGCCTCGTCCTTCACGGACGTGGTGCGGATGTACCAGGCGGGCCGGGCGAACTGGATGAGCGGGTCGTCGTCCGCGCGCCAGCAGAAGGGGTACTCGTGCTTGTACTGCTCCGTGAAGAGGACCAGTCCGCGCTCCTTCAGGTGGCGCTGGATGTCCTTGTCCGCCTCCTTCACGAAGCGCCCCGCGACGAGCGGCACGTCGTCGGAGAAGGTGCCGTCCGGCTTCACCGCGCAGAACAGCTCCAGCGCTTCCGGCTGGGCGAAGCGGGCCTTGTCCTTGCGGAAGGCCTCGTAGTCGTCCTCGCCAAAAGCCGGGGCGATGTGGACGATGCCCGTGCCGCTGTCGAGCGTCACGAAGTCCGCGCCCAGCACGCGCCAGGCCTGCACGTCCTCACCGCCGTCCTTCAGCGGTAGCCGCGTGTCGCCCGCGCGCTGGTGGTAGAGGTCGAAGGGCGGCTGGTAGCGCTGGCCCACCAGGTCGCTGCCCTTCTGCGTGGCGAGCACCGGCAGGTCCTGCTTGAGCTTCTTCGCCAGCGCCTCGCGCAGCGCCGCGGCGACGATGAGCTTGCGCTCGCCCGCGTCCACGGTGACGTAGTCCACGCCCGGGTTGACGGCCGCGTACATGTTGGACGGCAGCGTCCAGGGCGTGGTCGTCCACACCACCAGCGCGGTGTCCGGCGTGTCGCGCAGCGGGAAGGCGACGTAGACGCTCGGGTCGTCCACCGTCTTGTAGCCCAGGCCCACCTCCGCGGCGCTCAGCGCGGTGCCGCCCTGCGGCCACCACCACACCACCTTGTGGCCCTGGTACAGCAGGCCCTTGCGGTGCAGCTCCGCCAGCGCCCACCACACGCTCTCCACGAACGGACGGTGGTAGGTGACGTAGGCCTGATTCAGGTCCACCCAGAAGCCGATGCGCTCGGTGAGCCGCTCCCACTCGGAGGTGTAGCGGAAGACGGATTCGATGCAGCGCTCGGTGAAGGGCTCCACGCCGTAGCGCTCAATCTCCGCCTTGCCGTGGATGCGCAGTTCCTTCTCGACCTCCACCTCCACGGGCAGGCCGTGGGTGTCCCAGCCGGCCTTGCGGGGGACGTAGTGGCCCGTCATCGTCTTGTAGCGGGGGAACAGGTCCTTGATGACGCGCGTGAGGACGTGGCCGTTGTGCGGCAGGCCGTTGGCGGTCGGCGGGCCCTCGTAGAAGACGAAGCTGGGAGCATCCTCACGCGTTTCGAGCGAGCGCTCGAAGATGCGGCGGTCCTTCCAGAAGGCCTGGATGCGGCGCTCGTCGGAAGGAAAGTCCATCTCCGCGGGCACCGCATCGAACAGGGAAGGGGGCGTTTCAGGCATGGTGCGGTGCTTGATAGCACCGCCCGCGCCAGGGATGGATGCCCGTCCTGTGAATCAGTACAGCGGACAGATGAGCGGCCCGTTGCGCCCACAGACGTCGCGGTTGATGTAGTAGCCCCAGTCCGGGCTGTAGTAGGCGTACATCGTCGGACCGCTGCCGCAGGACACGTACTGGGACGAGACCAGGCAGTGGATGTCCGGGTCGTACTCCGGGTAGAGCGCCTGGGACGCGGACTCCGTCGTGGCAGGCTCCGCCGTGGCTTCGTCCATGGCTCCACCACAGCCAGCCATCAGCAGGGCGGCAATGCACATCAGGGTTGCGCGATTCTGGGGCATGGGACTCTCCTGAGACCGGCGTCCGTCGCCGGGGGGCCGAGCCTAAGCCGGGATGGTATTGATTTCAGGGTAAGCGCGTTGACGCCCATGTGCGCATGTTTCTAGATTCTCGGGCGCTGAGAATTTCACGCCCTAGAATCGAGAAAGACATGAAAAGCCTGCTGATCTGTGCCCTGTCGCTGGCGGTCGTGGTGGGCTGTTCCGGCGCGCCGCCTGAACAGCCCGTCGCGCAGGAGGGCTTCAAGGTCCTCCAGCACGACGCGACGACGCTGGAGGCCACGTACGGCTCCGGGGGCGCGGTGGTGCGGATGCTCGCGGTGGAGACGCAGGCCAACGTCGTCGAGGTGACGTACGACTTTGGCGACCCCGTCATCGGGTTCCACATCGACTTCAATCAGGGCGTAGGTCAGTTCATGCCGTCGGGCAGCCCGCTGGACGCGGCCCATTCGCACCTGCTCGCGTCGCTGATGGAGGGGCTTGCCCGCGAGCTCCCCGAAGAGGGCCGCACCCGCGTCGAGGACGCCGCCGAGCGCCAGACGAGCTTCATGCAAATCGTCCCCGTGGGCGAGGTCCTCACGGCGTACGAGTACGTGTCCGAGCGCGGCTGGACGCACATCTCCTGCTCCTGCGGCCGGCAGTACATCGGCTCTGGCTACTACCGCACGGCGGGCATGGGCTGCGGCTGCACCGGCGGCTCGGGCAACGGCTGCAAGGGCCGGTGCGGGCAGGGCTGCGGCGTCACCAGCCTGCCGCGTTGCGTGGGCAGCACGGCCTACACGCAGGACTGCGCCAAGCACGACTACGGCCTGGGCAGCTTCGCGGCGGCGTCGGATGATTACTCGTTCGCGCGCAACAACTGCAGCTGCAGCGGCGTGGGTTCGTGCAGTTGAAGAAGCGCGCGCTGACAGGTGCGGTGCTGGTGCTCGTCGCGGGGATGGCCCTGGGCTGCAGCCGGGCTTCCGGGCCTTGTCCTGATGGCGCGCAGCTCCAGGGCCGCGCGCCGCCCGACGGGGTCCTCCAGTGGTGTGCCCGGCCTGACGGGAAGAAGCACGGCCGTTGGGCGGAGTGGCACGCCACCGGGGCGCTGAAGACGGAAGGCACCTACGTCGACGGGAAGATGGAGGGCCGCTGGGTCAGCTACTTCGAGGACGGCGTGAAGCAGTTCGAAGGTGACTATCGTGGCGGGCTCAAGCAGGGCCTGTGGACCCTCTACTACGAGGAGGGCCAGAAGAACCGCGAGGAGCTCCATTCGCCCGGCTCCGGCCCGGTGAAGTGGACCGCCTGGCGCTCGGATGGCTCGAAGTGGGCGGAAGGGACGCTGGCGGGGCATCGCTCGCAGGGCGCTTATTCGGAGTGGCACCCCCATGGCGCGCTGGCCGTGCAGGGCCAGTACGAGAAGGGGGAGAAGACGGGTGAGTGGAAGTACTGGGATGTCGCGGGCGTCGCCACGGACGTTCCGCAGGGCGACTTCGACAGCGAGTGACATCACGTCCGCCGCCGTGGGACTCCTGCTGGCGGCGGGCGCGTGCGGTCCTTCTGTCGTCCCCGTCTCCCCGGAGACGCTCACCCCGGCGCGGCGGGCCGTGGTGGGCGGAGCGCCCGAGCCGGGCTTCCCCGCGGTGGCCGCCATCGTTCCCGTCTCACCCTTCTGCGGGGAGCCTGACGAGGCGGCGCGCGTGCTCTGCACGGGCACGCTGGTGGCGCCTCGGGTGGTACTGACGGCGGCGCACTGCGTGGAGAACGCGGATGCTCCGCGGGTGCTCTCGGTGGTGTTCGCCGCGGAGACAGCCCGTGCCTCCGCCGCGCAGCGCATCCGCGTGGTGGAGGGCCGGCTCCATCCCGCGTGGCGCCCGGGCGTGAGTGACCTGGGCGTGTTGATTCTCGCCAGCGATGCGCCGGTCGCTCCGCTGGCCTGGGCGGCGCGGGCGTTTCCCGCTGACGGCGTGGGGCGGCTGGCGCGGGTGGTGGGCTTTGGCGCGGACGGGGAGGGCGGCTCGGGCCTGCGCCGGGGCGGCCTGTCCCGAATCACGTCGGTTGAAGCGGACGCCTTCTCCATCGAAGCGGCGCCAGCGATGTCGTGCGGCGGGGACAGCGGTGGCCCGGTGTTCATCGAACAGGATGGCCTCGAGCGCCTGGTCGGCGTGACTTCGTTTGGTGACCTCACCTGCACCACGGGGACGAACAGTCGCGTCGACGTGCACGCGGACTTCATCCAGGTCGCCATCGAGGACGCCTCACGAGGCGCGCCCGTCCGGACGCTGGTGGACCCGGACGTGGACGCCTGCGCGCAGTGGTGCCGTGCGCATGCGGACTGCCCCGTGGGCATGGCGTGTGTCGCGCGGGCGGACGGCACCCGGAGTTGCGCGGTGGCGGGGCTCGAGGCGGGCCACTTCGGGCCTGCCTGCACCGGCGCGCAGGGTGAGCATCCCTGTGTGAAGGCGGGCTCGGCGTGCCGGCTGTGGCTGCCTTGCTCCGAGCCGCGGGATGCAACAGCGCAGGGCGGGTGCGCGGCGGCAGGGGGCGGAAACCCCGGCCTGATTCCGCTGGTGCTTCTGGCCTGGTCCTGGGGACGCGGCCGTAGCGCGAGGGGCGGGTAGTTCGTGAGCGCCTTCTGCTGCCCGCCTGCCCACCCCTCTGGCATGTTGTTTAACTGGGTGGTTTGATTTAGGGCGGAGGTCGTTATGGTCACCCCCATGGTTCAGCAACGTTCCGAGCAGCTCGACGCGGTCTTCCACGCGCTTTCCGACCCGACGCGGCGGGAGATGCTGCGCAGCCTGTCCTCGGGGCCGAGGAGCATTGGCGAACTGGCGGCGCCGTTCAGCATGTCCTTCGCGGGTGCTTCCAAGCACGTCAAGACGCTGGAGCGTGCGGGGTTGGTGAACAGGTCGGTGGAGGGGCGCACGCATCGGTGCAGTCTCGCGCCGGCGCCGCTGGCCGGAGCGGCCGACTGGCTGCGTTTCTACGAGCGCTTCTGGAATGACCGGCTGGATGCCCTGGAGCGGGAGCTCCGCAAGCCCGAGCGCGGCAGCGCCAGGAAGGGCGCGCGACATGAGTGAGGGCCGGATGCGTCCGGCCGTCCTGTCGCATGCGACGTCCACCCGCGAGGAGGTGGACGTCATTCTCCAGCGCATGGGCTTGGGGCCCTGGCGCCCCGCTTAGCGGTGGGGCCAGAAGCGTGCCGCGAAGGGCGCCGTGGTGGACGAGCCTTCGTCGGCGCGGAGGCCCGCCACGCACATCGAGCCATCGGTGTCGAGCGCGGCGGCGAGGGCAACCTCGGCGCCCGGCAGGTTGGTGCGATGGGCGCGCAGGGCGGTCTTCCCGTCCGCGGTCAGGTGGATGAGTCCAATGCCATCCGTGACACCGTCGATGGTGCTGGCCACCGCCAGGACCAGCTCGCCGCCATGCAGGATGCCCGTGCCCACCAGCCGCTCCTGCTGGACTCCTGGCGCGGACCAGTGGGTGACGCTATCGCCATCCCAGCCGAAGCTCGTATCAGGGCTGCCGCTTGCGTGGACCCTTGTCACCGCGCCGGTGTTGGGGGAATCGGTGCCCGCATTCCACCGCGCGCTGCCGCCCACCAGCAACTTGCCCCCGTCCAGCAGATGCAGGGTCCGGGGGGTGAGGCGAGGCCAATCCGACGTGCTGCGGTACGTGAAGCTCGAGTCGGGCGTGCCGTTGACGTTGTAGCGCCGCAAGGCCATGCGATTGCGGCTGGCATTCGTGGTTCCCGCCACCACGATGCGGTCGTCGGCCAGGGTGACAACGGCCAGGCCGTCCTCGTCTGCGCCCAGGTCATCCCAGGCCAGTCCATCCGAGCTGAAGGTCGTATCGGCGGCGCCCGTGGGCGTCAGGCGCATGATGACGAAGTCCAGGTCATCGTGCTGCACGGTGCCGGCACCGACGATGCGCCCCCTCGAATCCACCGTGACGGCATGCAGCGTGGCGTTGCCCGCGGAAATCTGGAAGGTACGCACCCCCGTGTCGCCAAAGGTGGTGTCCAGGTCGCCCGCCGAGGTGTACCGGGCGAAGAGCAGGCTCTGGTACTGCCTCCCCGAGCAGCTCCCAGGACCCGCGATGGCGCCCCCCGCGACGAGGATTCGCCCGTCGGACAGCACGGTGACGGCGTCCACGTAGTCATCGCCGCCACAGACGTCCAGGGTGACGGTGCCCTGGGTGCCAAAGGCGGGGTCCAACGTCCCGTTCGGGAGCAGACGTGCCACCAGGACGTCGCGCAGGCCGGTGGAGCCCGTGGCGCCCGCCAGGATCCACTTGCCGTCCGGCTGCGCCGCCAGGGCGTGGATGCGCACCTCCGGGTGGCCGAAGGCCGGCATCGCCACGCCATTGCCGCCGAACGAGGTGTCCAGCGCCGCCGGGCCGGGCCGGATGACGAGGTTCAGGGGATGCTCGACGCGAACCCCTCCGCCGCTCGCGACCAGCGTTACGGGCACACTGCCGTAGCGGGCGAACTCCTGGGCGGCGAGCGAGAGCGTGGCTTCGGACTCCGTGGCGGTGATGACGTCGGTGGTCACGTGCACATGCTCGGGAAGCCCCTCGATGGAGAGGTGCACGGCATCGGTGAACGTGGGCTCGCGGGTGATGGTGACGTTCAGCTCCGTGCTTGCCTCCGGGATGAACCGGAGTGTCACTTCGGACGCGGTTTGGAGCGTGAAGCCTGGAGGTGGCTCTCCCGCGTCGGGGTCCTCCGTCCCGGCATCGGTGCCCGCGTCGTTCGTCGATGCCCCCGCGTCCGGCCGCTGGGTGCCCGCATCGGGTCTGGGGGAGGGCGACGGCTCCGAACCACCACAGCCCCAGGTGACGGGGGCCAGGCACAGGAGCATCAACGCCAGGAGCGACTTCATGCGCGGCGATGGGAAGCCCATGACATTGGAGGAACTTCGACGGCGGAAATGCACACTGTCTGTGGAAATCATATGAGCCGGCCTCATAAGCGAGGACTCGGCGATTCGAAAAGACAGACGCGTCAGTGTTCGCCGTGTGCTCGCGGCGCGTCATCCGCCCCGGGTTGCGTGCCCCGGAGCTGCCTGAGCAGGTGGCGCGGCCAGAAGAACAGCGCCATTCCGGCCATGACGAGGAAGAGGATGACGAAGGGCAGTACGAGCACGCCGCCGACGAAGCCGGCCGCCATGCCGCCCAGTCCCCACAGCAGGCCATGGGGAAATCCCAGGACGGCTCCGGTGAGGGTGCCCACCACCGCACCCGCCAGGACACAGGGCTCGATGAGGTTCACTATGCGCTCCCACGTCGATGCTCGTCACGAGCCTGGGCAGGAACACGCATGAGCAAGTCGCGACGCAAGGTGGTCCTCATCACTGGCGCATCCTCTGGCATCGGTCAGGCCTGCGCGGAGCTCCTGGGGGCACATGGCCACGCCGTCCATGGTACCAGCCGCCATCCCCGCGCGGATGGTGCCCACCACCGGATGGCCGTGTTGGACGTCACGGATGAAGATTCCGTTCAGCACGCGGTGGCGTCGGTGCTCGCGGCCGAGGGCCGGCTCGACGTGGTGGTGAACTGCGCGGGCTTCGTGATGGCCGGCGCCGTGGAGGACGTGTCCGTCGAAGAAGCCCAGCGGCAGATGGACACCAACTTCTTCGGCGCGCTGCGCGTCTGCCGGGCGGTGCTTCCCACGATGCGCGCGCAGCGGTCGGGCCTCATCGTCAACATCAGCTCCATGGGCGGCGCCGCCGGGCTTCCCTTCCAGGGGCTCTACAGCGCCAGCAAGTTCGCCCTGGAGGGAATGACGGAGAGCCTCCGGCAGGAAGTCGCCGCCTTCGGCATCGAGGCCACGCTGCTGCAGCCCGGGGATGTCCTCACGCGCGTGCGCGAGTACCGGCAACGCGCCCGGCACTCCGGTCCCGGGTCCGCCTACCAGGAGGCCTTCGAGCGCGTCATGAACCTGGTGGAGTCAGGAGAAGGCGCGGGCGTTCCTCCCGAGCACGTCGCCCGGAAGCTCCTGGCCCTGGTGGAGCGGCAGCGCGTGGACGTGCGCTACTCCGTGGGTCGCCTGTCGCAGCGCGTCGGCCTGGTGTCGAAGCGCCTGTTGCCCGGGCGCACCTTCGAGCACCTCGTGATGGCGCTCCACGGCCTGTCGCGGCGCTGAGCCGGGCCCGGTGGGTTGTACATTCCTGACATAGGACTGTCAGGGGCGGGTCGCAGGATGGCGTCTACGAAGCCCCTTGGGTTCTCCCGACCCAGGGGCGTTCGCATCCCACCCCCAGGTGCCACCCGACATGATTCCCTTCTTGATGATGTTGCCGATGCTCGTCCCCGCGGGTGTCAAACGTGGACGCTCCAGCAAGGCAGGGAGGGAAGGGGGGCTGAGTCCAGTGCCTTCACCCACGAAGGACTCAGGAAGCGCGCCGCCGGTCCGTGCCGCCTCGCGGCGGCGGAGGCTGCCGGCCCAGGTCCTGGGACAGCGGGCCCTCAACCGGGCCCTGCTCCAGCGTCAGTGGCTGTTGCAGCGCTCCCGGGCGGGCGTGATGGAGGCTCTGGAACACCTGGTGGGGCTTCAAGCCCAGGCCACCCATCCTCCCTACGGCGCATTGTGGACGCGGCTGAACGGCTTCCAGCAAGAGGCGCTGACCCGGCTCATCACCGAGCGCCAGGTGGTGCGCGCCGGGATGATGCGCGGGACGTTGCACCTGGTGACCGCGCGTGACTGCCTCGCGCTGCGCCCCGTGCTGCAGCCCGCGCTGGACAGGGGGTTGAAGCACTCCTCCCATGCCAAGCAGTTGGCGGGCGTGGAGGTCCAGGCGCTGGTGGCGGAGGGGCGGGCGCTGCTGGAGGCACGTCCCAGCCCCCGGGGCGAGCTGGGCCAGCGGCTCCAGGCGAAGTGGCCCGGCCATGATGCGAACGCCCTGAGCCTGGGCTTCTCGTGCCTGGAGCCGCTCGTGACGGTGCCACCCAGTGGAACGTGGGGCCATGGCGAGCGGATGGTGTACGCCACCGCCGAGTCCTGGCTCGGCCAGCGCTTCGAGCCCGCCGCGCCGCCAGACGCGCTGGTGATGCGCTACCTCGCCGCGTTTGGCCCCGCGAGCGCCAAGGACCTGCAGGCCTGGTCGGGCCTGTCACGCATGGGCGCTGTCCTGGAGCGGTTGAGGCCTGAGCTGCGCGCCTTCCGTGACGAGCACGGCGTCGAGCTGTTCGACATCCCGAATGCCCGGAGGCCCGACCCGGACACGCCCGCGCCCGTCCGCTTCCTGTCCGAATTCGACAGCGTGCTGCTGGCCCACGCGGACCGCACGCGCATCATCTCCGATGCCGCCCGCAAGCGAGTCTTCACCCTCAACGGCATCGTACGCGCCACCCTCCTCGTCGATGGCTTCGTTCGAGGAACCTGGCGCATCGAACGTGCGCGCGGCACCGCGACCTTGTGCATCACGCCCTTCGCGCGGCTGTCGCGCGAGGAGCGCGCCGCGCTGAGCGACGAGGGCGGGCGGCTGCTCGCCTTCGCCGCCGCGGATGACCAGCACGCCGACATTCGCTTCGAGCGGGTGGGGTGAGCCCGTTCCATGACGAGCCGGTACGGGAATGCGGCGCTCCAGCCGGGCCGGGCTGGAGCGCCGTCGTCTTCCCCAGGAAGGTGTGAGGCTCAGGCGTTGAGCGTGCTCTCGTCGACGCCGGCCTCGGCCATCAGCGTGGCCAGCGCGAGCTTGAGCTTGTCCTTCGCCCGAATCTCCAGTTGACGGGCGCGCTCGCGGGAGAAGCCGAAGTGCTCGCCCAGCTCGCTGAGCGTCATCTCCGCGTCACCC
Organism: Myxococcus sp. AB036A; assembly: GCF_006547355.1. Classification (NCBI taxonomy): domain Bacteria; kingdom Pseudomonadati; phylum Myxococcota; class Myxococcia; order Myxococcales; family Myxococcaceae; genus Myxococcus; species Myxococcus sp. AB036A. The sequence goes on from NZ_VHLC01000098.1 coordinate 32,914, forward strand.
ATGACGCGCTGCTCGATGATGAAGCGCTCGCGCGGGTCCAGGCGGCGCAGGGCGCGCTGCACGAGCTCGCGGGTGAGGTTGGCCTGCTGCCGGTCGGCGACCTCGTCCACCGCGGAGACGGACTCGGACTCCACGAAGTCCAGGTGCGTGGCGTCGCCGTCCTCGCCCATGGGCGCGTCCAGGGACAAATCACGGCCGCCCATGCGCTGCTCCATCTCGCGCACCTCGGAGGCCTTTACGTTCAGCTTGCGCGCAATCTCCTCGGCGTTGACGACGTTCGCGTCGCCGGCGCCCATCTTCTCCAGCTCGCGGCGCGTGCGGGCCAGGCTGAAGAAGAGGCGGCGCTGCGCCTGCGTGGTGCCCAGCTTCACCAGGCTCCAGTTCTTCAGGATGCAGTTCTGGATGTACGCGCGAATCCACCAGACGGCGTAGGAGATGAGGCGGATGCCCTTGTCCGGATCGAACTTCTGCACGGCCTTCATCAGGCCGATGTTCGCCTCCTGGATGAGGTCCGACATCTTCAGGCCGTAGGAGCGGTACTCGTAGGCCACCTTCACCACGAAGCGGAGGTTCGCCGTCACCAACTGGTGGCCCGCGGCCAGGTCCCCCGCGCGGAAGCGCTTCGACAGCTCCTGCTCCTGCGGCTGGGTGAGCAGCGGGTACTGGTTGATCTCCGACAGGTAGGTGGAGAGCGAATCAGGGGAGGAGAAGGAGTTGGAAGCCTGCATGGTGTCTCTCGGGGAAAAAGAGATCTGGTTGGGGGATCGCGATGACGCTACGGGGGGTTGCCCATTGCGACCCTCGTGCCAAGGGGTGGCACCATCGTTTCCAAGTGAATCCAGGGGTTTGCATCCGAGCCGGCCCATGCATAAGGGCGGTAATCGGTCGTTTTTACAGCCAGCCCCACGGAAGTCTCTTCCGAACGTCGACTGGCCAACGGCGCCGTTGGCGCCGGGGGGCAGGCAGGGGGAGCGGG
>NZ_VHLC01000099.1:0-33850 GCF_006547355.1 Myxococcus sp. AB036A
GGCCCCCACCCGTTGCTGGCGCCCTGGCTGGCCCGTCAGTCACCCTTTCCCCCCCTGGTAGCTGCACAGCGGGCCATCGACTTCGCGGGCGCGGCGCACGAGCCCGCCAGTGACGCCCTCCTGGGAGCGCTCGCGGCGCTGACGGGACAGACCTCTCTTCTCTTCCAGGGCCTCCCGGGGCGGCTGGTGGCGGCGGGCTTCCCCACCATTGCCCAGCACCTCGAGACCTTCACCGCCCACTCCCACGAGGACCTCGCCCGGCTCCGGGAGCGCCACCACCAGAAGGCCCAGGCGCTTGAGATGCTGGTCCGGACCGAACAGAAGAATCCGGGGGGAGGGCCGGCCTGGCAGGTTTGGAAGCTCATCGTGCTCCGGCTCAACGCGCTGCGCGACCGGCTGGAGCAGCCTACGAAGCGGGAGGCTGCGCTGGAGGAGCTGGCGGCCATCAAGCCCGCCAACCTCTGGAAGCAGGGGCTGGAGGACGCAGGCTTCCGCGGGCTCAACCCCAAGGCCGAGGAACTCATCCCACAGTGGATCGAGGACTACCAGCGCAACCTTCCCGTCGCGACCGAGGTCCTGGCTGAGCTACCCGCAGGGTTGCTGTCACCCTTGGGCGCTAGCGTCCTGCGCGATGAGCTGGAAGTCCTCAATCGGCGGGGGGCGCTGGGGCGGATTGCTGCCGGGTACCTGTCGCGGCTTGTCGATGCGCCGACCCGGGTCCACACGCCGGAGGGCGGTGCCTCCTTCGAGGAGGAGGTCCGGGAGATGTTCCGGCAAGGGCTGTCCCGGCCCTGGCTCCGCTGGCGGTTCCAACTCGCGGGCGACGCGGACTGGGTGCAGTGCGCCGGCGAGGACATCCTGGAGGAACTCGCCGGCCTTTGCGCGCCCCGCGCCGTGGCGGGCGCGTACCTTTCGAAGAAGCGGCTGGACTTGGCCGAAGCGTTGGTCGAGCACCTTGAGGGCCCCGAAAAAGACGCGGTGGGGGCCGAGGTGAGGGCTGCCATCGACGACGCCCGCCTCGAACTGGCGGCGATGGTGAAGAGCTTCCTGCTCGAACCCATCGAGCAGGCCCTGAACGGGGGAGCCCACGACGATGCGGCGCTGAGCCAGCAGCTCACGGAACTCCAGATGCGGGCCGCAGGCCTGCTGCGGGAGCTGTCGCGGCTGCCCTATGCCGCCGCGGATGACCAGTTCAACCAGCTGTCGGTGGAGACCGACCGGGCCCTGGCCCGCTGGCACACGTTCAACCAGCGGCGGCGCCAGGATGTCCATGACCAGTTTATGCCCGCGCTAGATGCCATCTTGAAGGGCCGGCGGCTGGAGGAAGGCCCCATCCTGGCGAGGGCGCTGGAGGCCGCGCTCGCGGGCGACCTGCTGGAGTCCCGGCGGAACCTGGCGCTGCTGTCGCTGCCTTCCAACCACCCCAGTCGCAATCTCCCTCCTATCCTTCGCACGGGGGGCGCCACGGCCTTCGCGTCGCCTCGCGCCCCACGCATTCGGACCGTGTCGCCCGTGGAGGTCGGCTCCCTCAGCCGCTTCGCCCGGCAGGCCTGGGACCGGATGGAGGTCCCCGCCGACTTTCGGCTGCCCTCGTCCCAGTCCACGGGGCTGCTGGCGCCACACGAGCGTCAGGCCATCCAACTGCGCAGCGCGAAGATGCTCCACGCGCAGCATGGGCGGTGGCGCCCCGTCCTAGCCCGCTGGGCCCTGGACGAGGGATTCGCCCAGGCGCGGGAACGTGGCTTCGGGCGTGCCTCGGAGTACGCCCGGGACGCCACGCTGCTGCTGGCCAGTGATCCCGATTCGGAGGAATCCCGCTGGTTCCTGGATGAAGCCCTGACGCTGTGGCTCGCCGCTCGGCTCGAGGGCAGCCATCTAGCCCGCGCCCGCGAGTCGCTGCCCTGGGACGAACTGCGCAATCACCTGCGCATCGCCTTTCTCATCCGCCGGTTCGTTGAGTACCGCGGGCTCGACGTCCTGGCGTCCACCATGCTCGAGGTGGCGGCCATTGGAGGCTGGGCCTTGCCCCGGCTGCTGTCCACCCTGGGCGAGAACGACCACCACCTGCGCGGGTTGCTGCTCCGGGACGTGCTCCGCGTCGGCGCCGACCACGACACCCGGCTGGTGGCCCGGGTGGTCGTGGACCTGCTCAACCCCTGGCTCGCCCTTGAGGTCGCGGAACAGCTGGAGGATCTCTTCTCGCAGTGGTCAGGCTCCTGGACGCAGCAGTCCCTGGACGAGTGGCTCGCTCGGCTCATCCGGTCGCTGGAGGAGGTCGGCGTTCCTTCCGAGCTGTGCGCCCGGATCAAGGAGCCCTTCCTGCCGCGGTTGTTCTCTCCCAACACACCGTCCAGCGACACGCGCTTCTCGTGCAGCTTGGCGACTACCCTGGTCTACCTCTCCTCCGCCGAGGAGTCGCCGGATGAGGGTATCCAGCTGGTGGCCAACGTCACCTACCGGGATGGCGTGGGCTATGCCCAGGACCTGAAGCTGGCCGCCACCGTGGAGCACCCGACCCTGCGGCTGGAGTCTGCGAACAAGATTCGCGAGTTGGGGCTGCTGCGTCGGGGCGACGTGAAGGACGTCGTCTTCCCGCTGGTCGCCGCTCCTGGCAGCGAGCGGGGAGGCGAGGCGGCCAAGGCTCAGGTGACCCTGCTCTTGTACCGGGAGGACTCCCGGGGCCAGACGGAGCAACTCGCACGCCGGAAGTTCCAGGTCAACGTCGTCGCCAGCTACCCCCACCAAGGGGTGGCCACCCCGTACGTCACGGGCAAGTGCCTCAACGCGCTGACCATCTTCAAGGGGCGCAACAAGGAGGTCGATGAGATCCTCGGCAAGCTGCGGGGCCAGCACGGCGACAACTTTGTACTCATCTACGGCATGCGCCGCATCGGGAAGTCGTCCCTGCTGCAGCGTCTGAGCTTCGAGGACCGCTTCCGCAAGCACTACGAGATAGTGCACCTGGACCTCGAGCGCCATCTGCTGTCGGGTGACATGCCCGCGATGCTGCTGGAGAAGTTCGCCTACCACATCCGTGAGGAGTTGACCCACGCGGGAGCGCGAGCCGTGGAGCCGCAGCTGCGTAAGGCGCCGGACTGCTACGACGGCTTCGAGAAGTACCTGCGGGGCGTGGCAGAGGCGCTCGGGCCCTCCAAGCGGCTGTTGCTGCTCTTCGACGAGTTCCAGATGCTCTTCACGAGCGAGCAGAAGGCGCTCGGCTTCGGAGACCTCATCCACACCCTGCGGCACTGGATCCAGTACCTGCCCATTGGCTTCATCGTCGCGGGAACGCCCGAGCTGAAGAAGGCCACCTTCGGTCCGGAGCAGCGGCTGTTCCAGCTGGGCCTGCCCGTGGAGCTGAAGGCCCTGGATGAGCGCGCCGCGCGCGAACTCATCCAGGAGCCGGTGGGCAAGTACTTCCACGTCACCGGTCCGGCCACCAATCTCATACTCGACGAGACGGACCGGCTGCCCAACCTCATCCAGATCGTCTGCCACGAACTCTTCCTACGGATGCTCCAGCGGCAGCAGACTGTGGCCACGCACCGTGACGTGCTGGAGGTCGTGGAGGCTGTGTCCCGACGCACGGCGCACTTCTCCTTCCTGCTCAGTGCCGTGGGGGATGACCCCCTGCGCAAGGCGGTTATCCGCGCGCTCGCCGAGCTGGGCGTGGATGACAAGCGCGGCTCCGTGGAAGACCTACTCGAGCACCTGAACAACCATGCCTATAACAAGACGGTGGATGCCGCCGCCCTGGAGCGCTGCCTCGAGTGGCTCAGCGAGCACCACCTGACGGCGCGCTGGAGGGAGGAGTTGCGGCTGCGCCCGGCGCTGCTCGCCAGGCACGTCCTTCAACGCCAGGAGTACGCACTGTGAACGCCTCCATCGACTCCCAGCCCTTTGCATCCCGGACGGCGCTGCCGCCGGGTGCACCGTCGTTCGCGGGACAGCGGCGGCTTCGCAAGCTGCTCATGACACTGGGCGGCACGACGACGACAAACTCGGTCTCCGTGGTAGGGCCGCGGCAGAGCGGGCGCTCCAGTCTCCTGCAGCAGCTCTCGCACTCCGAGTTCCTGACACAGCCAGCGCTGAAGGAGGCTGTCGTCGTCCAGGCGAGCTTTCGCGAGCACAAGGGCGAGCCGCAGGGCGCCATTCGCTACCTCATTCAGCGCATCGCGGACACCCTGGCGCAGCGAGGGCTGCCGCACCATGCGGTGGCGGACGCTGGCTCCATGGTGGTCGCGGTCAAGCATGGGCTGGCCGTTTGTCCCGGGCGGCTCATCATCGTCATCGACGACTTCGAGGCCGTGGGCTCCGACTTGCGGAGGGACCACCAGGCCGACCTGCGGCAGGCCGTCTACAACGAGACGCGCGTGGGCTACGTAATTGCCAGTCGGCTCCCACTCGCCCGCTGCCTGCAGGAGTGGAGGGACGAGCTGAGTGACTTGGCGCCCTTGCTGAACGAGATGCAGGAGCTGTTGGAGCCGCTCAGCCGCCGGGAAATCCAGGAGATGGTTCAGCGCGCGGCCGGCTTCCCCGCTGATTCACGGCAGCCGGAGCTCGTGGCGCGCTTTGTTCATGAGCGGGTCGGCGGCTATGCGCTCTGGGTCCAGCAGGCCCTAGCGGTGCTCGCGGAGGAGGATGAGCTCAAGAATGAGAAGCTTGGGCAGTTAGGAACGTGGGAGAAGCTGGAGTTCCGGCTGATGCAGCGGCTGCGGCAAGACTGGAGTTCCTCGTACCGGCGGTTGTCATCCAGCGCGCGGCATGTCCTCGAGCAGCCGGTGAAGGCCGCCGAATGGATCCTGTACGAGCTTCAGATGGCCGGCTGGGCCGCGCCTGGAACGAAGGAGTTCAGGCCCGCAGGCCTGCTGCTGAGCCATTGGCTCCAGGCGCGCTCCTTGGAGACGGACACGCCCACGGGGCCACGTGAGGAGGACTCCTATGACAAGCTGGTGCAGGTGGTCGACTCGCTGAACACGCGCTACCAGCGGCTGACGGGGCGCCACGACCACATCATTCGCCCCGATGTCTTCACGACCGCGCAGGACGTGCCCTTCCTGCGGCGGACCATCAACAGCCCGGAGGACTTCGGACGATTGGTGCTGTCGCTCGCCCGCCTCCTCAATGACGGCACCGGGGGGGGCGCGACCAAGGGGCCGCGAAGGCTCCCCGAACTCTGCTACGAGCATCCGGACTGCATCGTGCGACAGGTGATGACCCTCCGGAATGCCTGGATTCACGTTGTCCGCCCGGAAACACAGCAGCCTGAGCGGAACCTGCAGGCGGAGGCCGCCGTGTACATGCGCTACCTTGGGACGGCCGATCCGCGAACCCCCGAGCACTTCCAGCAGCTCGCGGATGCGCTCAACCAGGAGACCATCCGCTTCATCGGAGACCTGATCCCCGTCTGCCCCTTCAGCAAAGACTTGGCGGTGGAGGTACTCTTCTCCCGGAACACTGCGGCCTGAGGGCCTCCTAGCACCCCCGTGCACCGGCGCGGGCTGTTGGCGGGCGCGGCGTTTTCCTTGAGCGACGGTATTGACTACCGACAATCCATACTTGGTCCGCCATCGAAGACATGTGCCGCCTGTGAGCGGCATCACCGCCCGCAGGGCGTACTACCGCTTCAAGCTTGTTCTTCCCGGGGTGCAGGACGTGCTCGATGCGGAAGTGGGTGGTGGGGAGGGTGACTGTATGACGGCTGCCCAGATGCGCACGCTCGACCGCGAGCCGCTCGCGTACTTCGATTCGATGATGGCTGGGCCGGATAGAGCGGCGACGCGCCCTGGAACTGCACCTTATGGGCCTGCTGCTGGATGGAGAGCGCAAGGCGCGGAGCCTATGGCGGGGTGGTTGGTGGAGGTTGTTCGCCAGCGCGAGGCCGTGTGGCAGCGGCTTCAGCAGTGCGTGTCGGTGGCGGACTGGAGTGACGACGAGATTCGCCGCCAGCTGGCGCAGAATCTGGAGGCCGACCTGCCGGAAGTCGAGGCGCTGGTGGTGGACAACACGAGCTCCCCGAAGAAGAGAGTGCCCTCCGCAGGCGTGGCTCGCCAGAACTTGGGTGCCGTGGGGCGCGAAGTTGCGCGGAACTAGAGCCGGTCTCGAAATTGAGCGAGCAGGCATGAGAGCGATGGCCGGGCCGCTGATCGACATGGAGGGGATGGCCATGTTCGAAGCTGACCGGTGGACCTGACTGATGAACAGTGGAGCCTGATTGAGCCGCTACTCCCCGCGCGGAAGCTGAAGCGGGAGGACCGGCCTGGGCGAACGCCCACGCCCTCACGGGCGCTGTGGGACGGCATCCTGTGGATTCTGCGCACCGGGGCCCAATGGAGCGAGCTGCCGCGGGAGAAGTATCCGCCCTACAAAACGGTCCACCGCTGGTTTCAGGGCTGGGTAAGGGACGGTACTTTCCGCGCCGTCCTGCGAGCCTTGGCCCTGGACCTCAAAGAGCGCGGAGGATTCGACCTGGAGGAAGGCTTCGTCGACGCGTACTTCGCCTCGGCGAAAAACGGGGGTCCTGCGTCGGGAAAACGAAGCGGGGCAAGGGGACGAAGGTCATGGCAGCTGCAGACGGCGCTGGTCTTCCTCTCGCCATTGGCGCGGCAAGCGCTTCTCCCCACGAAACCAAGCTCCTCGAAGCCACCCTCGACGAGAGCCTCATCGACGAACTTCCCGAGCGGCTCATCGGCGACAAAGCCTATGACGCTGACAAGCTCGACGAGCGATTGTGGCATCAGCGGGGAGTGAAGCTGATTGCCCCGCACCGTCGAGGACGCAAGACGAAGGATGGGCGCGAGCTACGTCGATACCGCCGACGCTGGAAGATGGAGCGGCTTTTCGCCTGGCTCCAGAACTTCCGGCGTCTCGTCACTCGCTATGAAGTGAAAGTGCAGAACTTCCTCGGCTTTCTCCACCTCGGTTGCATCCTCATCCTCTTGAGGCAATTCTGAGATCACTTCTAGGGCAATTTCAACTCCAACCTTGCGCCACTCCGGGCGCCACGAGGCGGCGTCGAAAGCTTCGCGTCACCTCAACTTCACGTCGCGGGTCGCCACAGCCTCCCGTCTTCGCCCGGGCTCAAGGTCGGTACACGCTCCCGGGTGTGTGACCACGGACAAGGGCTCACGACGGTGCCATACTGGCGTGCAGAGGGGGTACCATGGGCCACCGGCTGCGCATCCTTCACATCTCTGACCTGCACATCCGCGGTGACTGGGAGAAGGAATCGTGGCGTCGGCGTCGCGTCCTTGGCGACGCCTGGAAGCGCAACCTCGACGAACTCGTCCAAGACGGCCCCGTGGACATGGTGGCCTTCACGGGAGATTTGGCCTTCTCCGGCCGCTTGGTGGAGTACGAAGGGGTAGGGCGGTTCCTGGACGAGGTGCTCTCTCGCCTCCAGTGCCCGCGCGAGCGCCTCTTCGTGGTGCCCGGCAACCACGACGTGGACCGGTCCGTGGCCCCTGAAAGTTGGAAGGAGTTGCGAGGGCTGCTTCGTCCAAGTGACGCTCAGGAATTCTCTCAGTGGATGGCCTCGGAAAAGGAGTGGGCGCCCTGCGGCTTTCGCACCACTATCCGTGACGAGGTGCTCTCGCGCCAGGCGGCCTATCGGGAATGGGTGAGGAAGGGACTGGGGCGCCCAGGCCTCCTGCCGTCGGAGGGGCTTCACCCACGGCTGGGCTACCGGGAGACGCTGCGCCTGCCGGGGCAGCCCTTCGCGGTGCACATCATCGGCCTCGATTCGGCGTGGCTGGCCGGTGACGACAACGACTCGGGCCGGCTGTGGCTCACCGAAGACCAAGTGATGCGCTTGGCCACGGAGGAAGGGCGAGAGCTCGCTGGCGTGCGCCTAGCCCTCATCCACCATCCGTTGGACCAGTTGATGGACGGCGCACATGCACGCCGGCTGCTGGCTGGGAATGTGGACGTGCTGCTACGCGGGCACCTGCATGAGGCCAAGGCGGTGTTGTCGGAGGAGCCGTCTTCTGCGCTGCGCTCGCTGGCGGCCGGGTGCCTGTATGAGAGTGACAGGTACCCCAACTCCTGCCAGTTGATTCAGATGACGGTGGATGGGCAGGGGAGGCCCGAAGCATGCGACGTGTTGTTCCGCTCCTGGTCCTCTCGTGGTCATTGGTACAGCGACGACAGTCAGTATCCTGGCACAAACGGAGGCCGGCTTCGCTGGTGGGGTCCTGAGGCGAATGACGCACGAGCAGCGGCGCCCAGAGGTCTCTTCGTTGGGCGAGAGGAACAGTTGCAGGATTTGGCGAAGGACTCAGTGGGTACTCGCCGGCCGGTAGCTGTTCAGGGGACGGCAGGCGTTAAAAGGCCCTATCTTAGCTGGCTTCACCTGTCTGATTTGCACTTGGGGGTCCACGGCTCGCGGCTGCTTCGCCCGGAGAACCGAGAAGCCTTCGAACAGGACCTGCGCCGGCTCCATGCCGGGTTGGGGCCTTGGGATCTCGTCTTCATCACCGGCGACCTCACGATGTCGGGAAGTACCCGCGAGTTTGACCTACTGAACTCCACCCTTGAGACGCTGTGGGAGTACTTCCGGAGCCTGGGCTCGGACCCAGCCCTGCTCGTGGTCCCGGGTAACCACGACCTCTGGCGTGGCCCTTCAAAGGGGGCGGGCGTGGGAGAGCGTTGCCGCGCGCTGGATGCACGTAGGGCGCTTCGCGGCTCGGAAACGAGCACGCTGGAGCAGGCCATCAGGGAGAGCTTCATCCCCTTCAACAACTGGTTCAACCGATGGTGCCTCACCCACTCATCCCCGCAGCTTCAGTCCTTCGAGAGGGGACTGCTGCCCGGAGACTTCGCTGCGACCGTGAAGACGGAGCACTTAAAGGTCGGGATCATCGGGCTCAACTCGAACTTCCTCAGCGCTGCGAAGGACCGCGCGGAGGGTAAGTACGAAGTCGACGTGGAGCAGGTCGAGTGGGCATTTGGCAAGAATGTGAAGGAGTGGGGGCAGCGTCACGACTTCGTGATGCTGCTAACGCATCATCCCCCGGCAAAGCTGCGCACCCAGTCCCTGACGAAGCTGGGCGAAGCACTCATACCACCGGAACACCTGCTCCTGCATTTGTGCGGAAGCGGGCATGCGGAGGGGGGCGCGGGCATGGAGTTCCGGTTTCGCCCTTGGTCCCTCGCCATCCAAGCGCCCTCGCTCTTCAGCGAGGCGAGGGCTGAAGCCGCGAAAGGCGCCTGGGGCTACACGGCTGGGGTGATTGACACTCCTGGCGTGGGCGGGCGCCTCATGCTGTTCCCTCGCGCCGCGTCTATCCAGAAGGGCGTGCTCATGCTGGGGGCGGATGCGAAGGCGGTGCCGGCAGGTAGGGACGCCCTTGAGATTCCTATGGCGGACCTCCTTTGGAAGAGGAGGGTGGGTGAGTCAGCAGCTCGCGTCGATGCCAAGTCTACGCTGCCCGCGCTGTCGAGTCCGGCGCCGAGTGATGCGTTCCCGCAGGTCCGGGTGCTCAAGGACTTCGCGCCACCGTCCCTTCCGCTTGGCGTGAATCTCGGGGCGATGCTGGACACGGGCGGAGAGGGGGGCGGCTGGATGGCTTGGTCACCCACGGAAGACATGCTGGGGATTGGTCTTTCGGGCGGACACATCGCGTGTTGGAAGTTGGGTGAAGACAGGTCGCGCTGGACGCTCCGGGCACACAAGATGGATGTGGCTGACCTCGCTTTCTCTCCCGACGGCGAGTTCATCGCGTCTCGCTCGAAACATTCAGCTCGCATCTGGCGGGTAGATGGACGCCGTGTCGCCCTTCCTGAGTCCTTGCGTCATGAAGGCTTGGTCATGGCGTGGTCGAGCCGTGGGGTGCTCGCGGTCGACGATGCGGAGGCAGGGGGGGTCCAGGGGTGGAACACGAGGACCTGGTCTAAAGCGGGTACCCTCACTTCAAGGGATAACTTCTTCCCCCTCAGAATAGTCTACGCTCTGGCGTGGTCTCCAGACGGAGCGATGTTGGCATGTGGCGGAGAGGGGCGGAGCAACTTCATGATCTTGGAGTTCCCACCCAACGGCGGGAGCGAATTCGCTAAGCCTGCAAGCCACGTTCATTCGCTTGGGGGGGACATCCTCGACATTGCCTGGAAGCCGGGTTCACGTCTGGTTGCCGCCGCGTCTCGGGACAAGACAATCTATGTGCTGGATGCCGATGACCAATACGACATTACGGTACTGGAAGGGCATACCGACGTCGTAACGAGCGTCACGTTCTCCTTCGACGGACAATTGCTGGCCTCCAAGTCACTTGACGGAGCCATTCGGCTGTGGCGAACCGATACCTGGGAGACGGTGGCGCAACTCCACGAGCCCGCCATGCGCCAGTCCTATGCAGGGCTGGCCTTCTCTCCCAGGAGGAATATCCTGGCTAGTTCGGACTCCGCCGGGGGGGCGGTGCGCCTCTGGGACATTGATGCCGACAAGCTCCTTGGTGCCCGCGCGGCGCCCACCATTGTGCACGAGGTGAGCGCCAAGGTCGTGCTGGTGGGAGAGGGACGCGTAGGGAAGAGCTGTCTGGCCCTGCGCATGGCGGAGGATGAGTACCGCGACTTGGACTTCACCCATGGCATGCAATTTTGGTCAATGCCCCTGGAGTCATCGAAGACGGCAGGGGCACGCCGGGAACTCGTCCTTTGGGACCTGGGAGGACAGAGCGAGTACCAGTTGGTGCACCAACTCTTCCTGAAGGACTCTGCGGCGGCCCTGATGGTGATGGAGCCCGGGCGTGGAGAGGGGGCTATGGCCGAGATCGAAGGGTGGAACCAGCGCTTGGTGTCCCAGGTGGGCGGCCGGGACATCCGCAAGATTCTCGTAGGGACCAAGGTGGACAGCCCCGTCTCCCCGGTTGACCGGCCGGCGCTAGAGGCACTGGTGCAGCGGCTGGACTGCGAGAAGAAGTTCATCCTGACGAGTGCTAAGACAGGACAGGGCATTCTCGAGCTGAAGCAGGCCCTGTCGGAGGTCATCGACTGGGCGGCCATGGAGAAGAGCAGCCGCCCTGAGCTATTCCAGCGCATCCGGGACCTCATCCAACGGCTGCGCGAGTCCAAGCGAGTGGTGCTAACGTTCAAAGCGCTGGAAGACGAGCTGCGCAAGGACACTGGGAGTGCCTATGACCCGGAGGCGCTCCGGGCGGTGGTCGGCCATCTCACGCGGCAGGGGCTTGTCGCGGACACTCGCATGGGGGACGGACAGCGGGTGCTAATCCTGGAAGTCGAGCAACTAGAGCGCTATGCGGGGGCGCTCATCGTCGCCGCCCGGGAGAACGCCCACGGGGTGCCCGCCATCAACATGGCGAAGGTCATGTCGCCGGACATGAAGTTCCCGCGCATCCTCCCGGAGCACCGGCTGCCCCGGGACCAGGAACTGCCGGTCATCGACTGCGTCATTGAGTTGCTCATTGAGCACGGCATTTGCCTGCGTCACGAGGGCCTACTCATCTTCCCCTCGCTCTTCCAGCCGCTCACGGAGGAACCCGGAACGAGCTTCTCGCGGACCATCTCGCTGCACTACGACTTCTCCGGTCCCATCGACAACATGTACGCGTCGCTCATCGCCTCGCTTGCCCTGAGTCGGCGCTTTGGCGCGATGCGGCTCTGGAAAGACCGCGCCGAGTTTGGCCAAGCCGGGAAGGACTCCTCGGGGGTACGCCGGGTTCAGAGCCAGGGGCAGAGCGCGCGGGGGATTGCCCAACTCGATGTCTACTTCGACGAGGGTACGCCCGAGTCCACGCGCGAGCTGTTCGTGAACTTTATCGAGGAACACCTGAGCGACCAGGGGGTGACGCTGCTGGAGCGGCTGGCCATCACCTGCTCCTGCGGCATCGTCTTTGCGGAAGATGTCGTCCGCAGGCGGCTCGCCGAGGGGAAGCAGGACATTGGCTGCCCCTCCTGCGACAGCCGCACGCAGATTACCCTCGGCGCGCAGCAGTCTCGTGAGCGCAATCCCGACCTGAAGAAGGATGTCCAGGCCCTGCGGACTGTAATCCGGGAGATGCGCTCCCAAGTTGTCGCGGAGGTGAAGGTGAGCATAACGGAGCAGACGAAGGCGAAGCCGGTCAAGGAGGCCCCCATCCGCATCCTTCACCTGAGCGACCTGCACGTCGAGGAGGCGGATGACCCAGACAGCCTCCTTGAGCCTCTCGCGGCGGACCTATTCGACAACAAGGAAGGGCTCGGCGTCGAGCGCCTGGACTACTTGGTGATCTCGGGCGACATCACCCAGCGGGCCAGCCAGGGTGAGTTCGAGAAGGCTCGCCAGTTCGTCTCCAAACTTATCGAGCAGTTCGGCCTCACGGCCCAGTCCTGTATCATTGTTCCCGGCAACCACGACCTGGACTGGAACACCCAGGTCTACAACTGGCAGAACAGGCGGCTGGTGACCGTGGGCAAGCTGCCAGCAGGCTCACTGCGGGAGCAAGGGGATGGGTACCTTGTCCGGGACGACGCGAAGTACCCGGAGCGGTTCAAGAACTTCTCGGACCACTTCTACCACCCGCTCATCCAGAGGGCATATCCACTCACGCCGCAAGACCAATGCATCCCGCTCCTCTTCACCGACTCGCGCATCCAGTTCCTGGCGATGAACTCGTCCTGGCAGATTGACGAATACTTCCGAGAGCGCTCCAGCATTTCCGAGCAGGCGCTCTCCAAGGGGCTCATTGCGGCGAAGGAGTTGATCAAGAAAGCCCAAGAGAAGGGAGAACTCGCGCAGGGCGACAGGATTCTCCGGTTGGCCGTCTGGCACCATCCTGTCACGGGCAACGAGAAGATGCAGGCCGACGCCTTCATGGACCGACTGCTCCAAGCGGACTACCAAGTTTGTCTGCATGGCCACGTTCACGAGGACCGAGCCGACCTATTTAACTATCTCCACCCGGTGCGGCGGATGAATGTGATTGGGGCGGGGAGCTTCGGTGCTCCGACCCACGAGCGGCCGGAGTCGGTGCCGCGCCTCTATAACCTTCTGGAGGTGCAGCCGGACCTGAAGCGCATCCGCGTCCACACCCGGGGTCGGCCCAGGAACGGAGGCCGCTGGGGCGCCCGGGCGGTCTGGCCGGGCGAGAAGCCCGGCGAATTGCGCTCCTGCTATGACGTGACGCTACCCTGACCCGGGGGACGGTCCATGCGCGTCTGGTGATGGATGTGCGCCTGGAGGCCGTCATCAGCAATTCACGCGGGCCTAAGAAGCCTAGCCCTCCGGCCGGGAGAGGTTTGGTGGGTCGTATCCGAATCTCGCCCGGGCCTTTGGGATGGTGAACCGCCAGCGGATTCGGAGCCGCTGGTGGTTGGCCCACCGCTCCCAGGCGTCTGTTTCCTGGTCGAGCTTGTCGAGGGTTGGGATGCGCCGCTTGCCCAGGCACTGACGTGAGAGCAGGGAAATCTCTATCTCCGCTTGATTGAGCCAACTACCGTGCACGGGAGTGAAATGCACAGTGAAGCGCCGCCAGAGTCGACGACCTGCTCGTGCCCCGAATCGGACCTCCAAGGCGCGGCAGGAGTGGGTGCTGAGGTTGTCGAGCACCAGGTGAATGGTTTCTGCGTCCGGGTAGTGATTGGCAACGTCCCGCAGCGCTTCAGCAAACGCCTCGCTCTTCCTGTTGGAAGTAGCCTTCACGAAGTGCCAGCCCGCTTTGGGCTCCACTGCGCAGAAGAGATTGGCAGTGCCACAACGAAAGTAGGCATAGTCTTGGCGAGCTTCCCGGCCAGGGCAGGCAGGTGAGGCAGGACGCACCCACTCCAGCAGTTGCACGGGCCTCTCATCGAAGCAGACGACAGGTTCCGCCGGGCATAGTGGCCGCGCGTACAATTCCAGTACGTCCTCCATGCGCTCTATGTACTGGGCGTCCAGTTTTGGCACGCACCACATTCTTTTCCCGCCAAGGCTTCAAATCATGACGAAGGAGCAGTTCGCGCACAGTCTCCCGCCCTACCTTCGCAACGACGCCCCTGCGCACCGCCTCCTCGGCAATGAGGCGCACCGTCCAGCGGGTGCGGCCCTCCGGAGGCGGCGCGCACACCATGGCGACTACCTCGCTGGCCTGCCTCTCCGTCAGAAGCCGCGCCGCTCCGGGCCGTTGCCTCTCATGCAGTGCCCCTACCAGCCCTTCCTCCAGGTAGCGGCGGCGTACGTTGCGCACCGTGGTTTGTGTGACGCCTACTGCCTCGGCCGCTCCCACCACCGTCCAGCCCTCGGACAGCAACTGCAGCGCCCTCGCTCGCTTCAAGACCCGCACGGACTCGCGCCCGCGGCGTGTCAGTGCCTCCAGCGCTGCCCTGTCCGCTTACTTCAGCTTCAGCCCTCGATTCCGAGCGTGTGGCCTCATGCCTAGGGAACACGTGCGCACCGCCCGTTAATCTCTTCCCGGCCAGAGGACTAAACGCCCGATCATGAATCTCGCACGCGCTCCAGCGGCGCGCCGCAGATGGACCTTGCGGAGGATAGGACTGGCACGGCGCTGGGCGTTGCGAGCGTGCAGATAGGCATGGACGTGCCGCATGAGCTTCCGGAGAGTGCGGCAGCGATGGTTGCGAGTGACGTTGGCGTGGAGGTCCAGCCAGACGCGCTCAATGCGATTGGCGTCCGGGCAGTAAGGCGGCAGGCAGTGGAGGACAATCCGGCCGCCGAGTTGCTCGAGCGCCTTTCTCGTCTTCTGGCTGCTGTGGATGGAGGCGTTGTCCAGGATGAGGTGGATTCGTGGGGCGCCACGGTACTCACCGGCGATGCGCCAAAGCAGTTGGATGAAGAGTGAGCTGGCCTTCGACTTGCCTTCCACCCAGGTGAGGCGGCCCGTCTTCGAGTCTAGGGCGCCGGCCAGGTATCGCTTCTTGTTGTTGCCTGGCGTGAGCACCACCCGGCGCTGGCCGGGCAGGCACCAGTCGCGTCCCACCTTCGGATTGAGATGGATGTCCACCTCGTCCACATAGAGGACCGGCTCAGCGGACCGGGCACATGCTTCCAGGCACCGCAACTCGAAGAGACGCCGGCCTCAATGGTCACGTGAAAACCGGCCAATGGGGAGTTCCGAGACGTTGACGCCCGGGTGGGACGTGGAGTCCGCCCGGGGGATGGGCAACGTCTTGAGCGACGAGAAGAAGCAGCAGGTCATCGCCCTGGGGCGGTTGGGTTGGAGTCTGAGACGCATCGAGGACGCGACGGGAGTCCGCCGTGAGACGGCCAGCGGCTACCTGAAGGCCGCGGGCGTGGGCATCCGTCCACCGCGCCGGTGGGGCAACTTCACTCGGCCATCCGCTTCGTCACACCCGACGACAGGCATTTCCGGCGTGAAGCCGCGCTGCTCGCCCGGCGCCACCAGGTGTACCAACGCGCTAAAGCCCGTCACCCCGAGCGATGGAGCCGCGACACGCGCGACTGGACACCCGCAGGCCCCGTCCGCCTCGGCCCCTCACCGAATCTCACCCCGGCAGTGCAGGAGTTGAAGCGCTTCGGTTGAATCCTTTCACGCGACATCTACCTTGACGCTCACCGGGTGCGGGCGGTTCTGGAGCGCCGGGGCTTGCCCACGGCCGGTGCGTGGTTGGTCCCGGCACGAGGGCCACCCCAGGCCGCGTGGTGTTGAGGCGCAAGATAGCCACCAAGCTGGCGGCCCCTGCCACGCACCTGATGGGAGCGCGGCCTGGGCAGGCGTGTACCCCAAGGGGGTTCAAGCGTTCTGTCAACCGGCCAGGAGCATCGCTCGGGAGGCCCCGTCAGCGGCCCTCCTCGGCCCCTCCGCTCCAGCCCTCACCCGCAACAGGGCCTCTATCCCACCGATACGTCATCCGCCATGTCTCCCCTGAATCCGGTCGCTGCGTCACGAGCGCATCAGCCGCATGACGCTACTGGGCCGGGCGTGCGGTCCGGGCTGAGGTGATGCTGAATCGCTCCTCCAGGACCTGGAGCGAGGGACCTGTCGTGCGTGGAGGGCACCATCCACCTCCCCGAATGAAGCCCTGCCCGAACTCATTCCCGGCTTTTCTCTCCGAGGACTCGAACGCCTTGAACCGCTCATGACGCAGCGATCGAATTCTGGGTAGGCACATGGGGGCAAGAATGACTGAGATGCGAAGATTCGTAACGCTTTGCCGTGCTCTGTCCCGGTGCGCTTGCCTCAGCTCCACGGACAGCGTGGTCACGCTGCCTGAACGACCTGCTCCAGCGCAGGACACTGGAGCAGGACGCAATCGTCCACTCAGGCGATGAGCTCGGAGAGCACGCCCTTGGTCAGCGACGGGTCGCCGAAGTCGTCCAGGTTCCCGCCGGCCGCGTTCCTCAGCCCCACGGCGGTGCCAATCGTGTTCAGCATCCGGTTGTGGTTGGGATTGCCGCCGCCCGACGCCTCGACGTAGACGCCCTGCTTGAAGAAGCCATTGCAGCTCCCCGCCAGGACGAAGGGCACATTGCGCGCCGAGTGAGCCGGCCCGTTGCCCAGGTCGTTGTACCAGACAGCCACGCCGTGCTCGATGAGTCGCTTTCCGTCCGGCATCTGGTAGGCCACCAGCCGGTCCAGGAGGTGCTTGAAGGCGCTCGCGAACTGCACGTCCACGTGGTGGTGCAGCAGGTCCGAACCCGTGATGATGCCGCCGCTGGAGTCGTGCGACGAGCGACGGTGGGACACGTAATGGAAGTTCTCCATCAACTGCCCCGTGTCCGGGTTGCGGTAGCGCGTGTCGCCGTCGTTGCCATTGCCTACCTGGATGACGGCCGCGCGGTTGGTGCCGCACGCCATCGCCATCACGGCGATGTCCATGTGCAGCCTGGCGGTGGCGAGCACCTCGGTGCCGTCCGTGCTGTCATAGCCGGGCGACTGCTGCTGGAGGATGAGCTCCTGGTCCGCGCGCATGCGGCAGCTCAGGGCGACCTCCAGGTCCCGGACGTTGGACAGGTGCAGGTCCAAGCGCTCATGGTCGGACGCGCTCAGCTCGGGACGCTGTTGGAGCGCCTGGAGCTGGGCCTTCACCAGGTCGTTCACGCTGCGCTGCCGGACGAGGAGCTGCTCGCGAGCCTCGGGTGTCAGTCCTCCCGGGCCGCCAATCATCGTCTGGTACGCATTCCACGGGTCATGCAGCGCGGCCCGGCGCACGTTGCTGCTCCGGTAGGAGAGGCAGGGCCCGCCGAGCCAGCCGCCACGCCGGCCCGCGTAGAAGACGAGTGAGTCACGCTGCTGCGGATTGAGCTCGCGGCCGATGCGGTGGTCGATGGACTCGCCCGCGGACTCGGAGCCGCCGCCTGCGCCCTCCACCACGGGGCCCTGCGCGGTCAGCCCCTGCATGGCGCCGCGGGCGTGGCCGTCCCCGTAGTTGTAGTCCTTCATGTTGACGTTGCGCACCACCAGCAGGTGCGCGCGGTGGTCATCGAGCACGCCCACGGCCCGCCCGGCCATGCTCTCCGCGGTGAGCGCACCCAGGGTGCGCGGCCAGAAGCGCTCCGGCTCCGCGCCGAGCTCCGACGTCGTCTGGGCCGAGGCGACGCCGTTGGCCTGCCGGAAGAAGATGGCGTACGGCAGCACCCCGGAGTCCGCCGCGCGGGCGGTCCTCGGCATCAGCCCCTCGAGAAACGGCAGGCTCAGCATCGTCCCGCCCAGGCCCTTCAACACCATCCGGCGACTCAGCTTCATGGCAGCTCCTCCGGGTGGCGATTCACGAAGCCCTCGCTGGTGACGACCTCCACGACGAGGTCGACGATGGACAGGTTGCCCGCCTGCGACAGCTTTCCGAGCCGCTCCACCAGCGTCACATCCTCGTGGGCGGACGGGCGCCCGTGGAGGTACTCCACCCAGTGCTTCGCGTAGCACGCATGCACCGCTTCATTGGCCGCGAGTGCGTCCGCCAGGTCGAGCGCGTCGCGCACCGACACCGTCTCTCCGTTGATGTTGGGAGACGCGCTGGCGTCCACCGGATGTCCGTTGTCCGTGGTGCGGTAGCCGCCGATGGCGTCGAAGTTCTCGAAGGGGAAGCCGAGCGGGTTGATGAGGTTCGAGTGGCAGCTGGCGCACGCAGTCCCTGGCGCTTCGGTGTGCGAGGCGACGACCTCACGATTGGTGCGGCCCTGGGGGGCGGGGAGCGGCGGGATGTTGGCCGGCGGCGCGCCAATCTTCCGGCAGATGATGCGCTCGGACACGAAGACGCCGCGGTGGATGGGGTCCGGGTCCACCGACGTCGCGTGCGAGGCCAGGAAGCCCACCTGGGTGAGCACGCCCTTGCGCTCGCGCGAGTCCAGCGTCACGGGGACGAAGTCGGCGGTGAACGTGCCACTCAGCCCGTAGACGCGCGCCAGCTCGTCGTTGACGAAGGTGGCCGGCGAGGTGAGCAGGTCGCTGTAGCCGCCCTTGCGGGAGAAGACGACGTCCTGGACGAAAAGGGTCGTCTCCTGGGTCGCGTACTCCCCGAGGCGCTCGGACACCTGCGGGTAGCGCGTGAGGGAGGGCCGAATGGCGGCATAGCGGGGCACGTCGAAGAGGGTGCGGTGGAAGGCCTCCACCACCTTGTTCGAGCGCGCGTCCTGGAGCATGCGCCGTGCCTGTGTGGCGACGCCCTCGCGGGAGTGCAGGGTGCCCTCGCTCGCGGCGGCGAACAGGGCGTCGTCCGGCATGGCGCTCCAGAGGCCGTAGCTCAGCCGCGAAGCCACTTCGTAGTCGTCGAGCGGCACCCGGTCCTGCACGGCCTGCGTGCTGCGCTCCACGCGGTAGAGGAAGTGGGGCGACTGAAGGAAGGCTTCAATCACCAGCCGGATGCCACCCTCGAAGTCCGACATGTCCGCGTAGGCCTGGGGCCCCTTGCGGTACAGCCCGAGGTAGCTCTCCACCTCTTCGGACGTCAGCGGGCGCCGATGCGCGCGCAGGCCGAAGGACTCCACGAAGGCGCGGGCGCGCTCCTCGCCGGTGGCGGCCGACGGAGGCAAAAGGCGCGCGAGCTTCGTCGCGTCCGTCGTCACCTGGCCGGCGAGTTCAGCGGCGGCGCGCTGGTAGGCGCCCCAGAGGGCCTCGTCGACGGAGAGGGCGCGCGCATCGTTGTCGAAGAGGAAGCCGCTCTGGGCGGGGTCCGCGCGGAAGGTGCCCGCCAGCGTGGTGGGCGGTGCGTCCAGCCTGAGCAGCTCCTGCACGCTGTTCGTCCACTGCACGTGCGTCAGGCGCGCCATTCGCACGGACGGGGCTGGCTTCTCGATGGCGGTGGGCGGGGGCGTACCGGGGCCGGGCCCTCCACCGGGGCCCTCCGGGTTGGAGATGGTTCCTTCGCAGCCAGCAGCCCCGCTCAAGGCCAGCCCGAGCACCACCGGGCGCCACCACCGTCCCCGCTCCGCTGGCTCTCGTGACAACCGTTGTGACCGCATCCTCGGCACGAGCGCCTCCATCATTGGGAGACATACCAATCAGATGGATGATGCGTTCCTGTCAATGTAGCCGCGACTCGCACGCGCATCGGTCGAATGGCCCGATGACACGGATACTGAAAAACTCGTGTCACGCGTGCATACGCGTTGCATCTTTCGCGTGGGCCTCGCGGAAAGTGAGGAGGAGGCGCCACATGCGTGGGGGACAGACCCCCTCAATGCGGTGGTGTTACAGCCTGAGGTACACGCCGAGCTGACCGCTGAAGTACAGGTCTTTGGCGCCGCCGGCGAAGACCGGGGCTCCCTCCGCGGCGTCGGCGGTGAAGGAGTAGCTCCGAAGCTCTCCGCCCAGCCGCAGACCCAAAATGCGCGTCAGGGCGAACTCCACGGCGAGCTCGCCATCGAGTCCGGAGCCGCTCAGCTTCGGGAGGTAGTCGTCCGAGGACAGCTCGCCGCCGCTCAGCACGTGCTGGTAGCCCACGCGCGCGGCGATGGCCCATCGCTCGGTGAGCGCCTTGCGCAGGCCCAGCTCCACGTGCGCGAAGCGGTAGTCCACGTCAGGCATGGCGAAGGTGCTCTCCGGCGGGAGCTCCACCGCGAAGGAGTGGGTGCCGTACAGCGCGCCCACCGAGACCTCCAGCCACGGCAGCGGCAGGCGGAGGCGCAGGCCTCCCTCCAGGAGCTGCGCGGTGGTGCCGTACTCGGAGCCATCCGGGAGCCGCGTGGACAGCCCGAGGGCGCGTGAGCCCCGCGCCACGATACCCAGGTTGTGCACCATCCCATCCGTGAAGTGGGAGAGCGGGAAGTAGCTCACCGAGAAGCTCGCCGCCGCGGCGCTGTTGAGGCTGTAGTCGGGCAGCGCGTTGGCGTTGCTGCCCGAGAAGTTGAAGCGGCGGAACAGCCCCTGTCCGGACAGCAGCGCCTCCAGGATGGGGCCGTCCAGGTTGCGAAGGCCGGCTGCCTTCGGCTCGGGCTCCACCAGCGGCTCCTCCTTCTTCATGGTGGGCGGAGGAGGCTTCACCACCGCCGGGTGCGGTGCCGCCGCGATGGGGGTCGGGGGCGCGACCTCCGGCTCGGAGACAGGCGTCGGAGGCGTGACGGCGGCAGGCGGGAGGCGCTGCTCCGGGCCCGCCTTCAGGGCCGCGCCCAGCTTGGGCTCGAGTTCGCGCCGCACGTCGGGGAAGGCGCGGTTCGTGCGGACGTCCCAGTGCTCCTCCGCGAGGAGGGTGCCGTCCTTGCCGGAGTAGGCGCGGACTTCCACGTCCCAGCGCTTGGTCCCCTTCACCGAGGCGAGGATCAGCACGTCCGCGCCGAGCTTCTTTGCCAGCGCCTGCCGCTGCGCATCCGTCTTCGGACCGCCGCGGATGCGCTTCACTTGGGCATCCACCTTCTTCGCGGGCAGCACCTCTCGCCCGCGTCCCTTCTTGCCAAACTCCTGCGTCAGCACCCTGCGCAGCGCATCCGCCTGGCGGCCCTCCGGGCGCAGCACCGCGACTCGGGTCTTCTGCGCTTGCGTCTTCTTCGCCTGCGCGGCCTCGGCCGGGCGGTACGACACGACCAGCGCCAGTACCAGCAACACCCATCCCGCGATGCGGCTCACAGGGCCACCTCCTTGGCGCGAACAGACGAGGTGGTAGCGGCCGGGAGGGCAGGGACGAAGGGGCGGGAACACATGGGGGCTCGGCTTCCAGTGTCGAGACGGGGGGCTGCCTCAGCCCCAAGCAATTGAGGGGCCAACATCCCGGAGCTTGGAGCTTATCTCGGTAGGCGCGCGTGGAACCAGGTGATGATGCCCACTGCGAGGTGCAGCATTCCCAGGGCCCAGCGGCTCGTCATGCGAATCATTCACGTCATGACGCGTGTTCTGACGCAGGCTCGCGACGCCTTCGCTCCTGGCGCACATCCTATGCGACAAGTTCTGCGACGGCCGGCCGTTCCATCGCCAGGAGTGTTAGACCCGCCGCATGGGACTCTTGACCTTCAGCATCAACGTCACCCTGGATGGCTGCGTTGACCACCAGGAGGGAATCGCCGACGACGAGACACACGCCTTCTTCACCCGCCTCATGGACGAGTGCGGGGCGATGCTGTGGGGCCGCGTCACCTACGAGATGATGGAGAGCTACTGGCCGGCGGTCGCCCGCGGCGACGAGGAGGCGCCGCCGGCGATGCGCGAGTGGGCGGTCAAGCTGGAGGCCAAGCCGAAGTACGTGGCGTCGTCGACACGAAAGGACTTCCCGTGGACCAACAGCCACCACATCGCCGGCGACCTGCGCACGGGCGTGCAGAAGCTCAAGGACGCGACCCCCGCCGGCGTGCTCCTCGGTAGCGGCAAGCTCGCGACCGAGCTGGACCGGCTGGATCTGATCGACGAGTACAAGTTCCTCGTCCACCCCAGGATCGCCGGCCACGGCCCGACCCTGTACCAGAGCGGGCTGCCCAGCACGCGACGGCTCGAGCTGGTCTCGGCGAAGCCGCTCCGCTGCGGCGCGGTCGCCATGCACTACCGGCGCGCGCGCTGACCCAGAGCAGAGCAGCCCCATCGCGCCCAGCTCGCGGGCCAGCGCGTCGTCGGGAGCCGAGCTTGGGCCGTTCATCTCCTCCTCGCGAACGCCCGCCCCGATGATCAACAGCTCGGCCCCGTCGCAGACGCCGAAGCTGTTGACCAACGGGGCCGACTGTTGAGCGCCGGGTACACAGCTAAACGCCTCTCGGCTTCTCTCCCCACGGGCCAGGAGAGAGAGCGGGAGTGCTGTCTCACGCGGCGCTCAGCGAGGTCGCTCGGCGCTTTCTGCGAGCACACGCGAGAGCATTGCCCTCACGCGCTCGGCGCGCGAAACGCCCGGATCTTCTGGGGAGAAACGGCGAAGCCCCTCGGCTCGCTCCTGGAGGCTTCTGTCTACCGACCCTCCTCGGCCCCTCCGCTCCAGCCCTCACCCTCAACAGGGCTTCTCTCCCGCCGATGCGTTGACGCCCCCGGGAGGGTGTGTCCCGGAGGCGTCAGCACCCCTTGCGCGACGTCAGCCGCCGCGCGCCCCGTTACTCAGGAATCCCACCGAAGGCGCCCGACTCGAAGTCGTCGATGGCCTGGATGATCTCCCGGTGGTTGTTCATCACGAACGGCCCGGTGTGGGCGATGGGCTCGTGGATGGGCTCGCCCGCGAGGACGATGAAGTGCGTGTCCTCGTCGGCCCGGAGGGAGAGGGTCTCCCCGTCGTTGGCGAACACCGCGAGCTCACCGCTCCGGATGCTCTCCGCGCCCACCGTCACGCGGCCGTTGGCGACGAGCACCAGGGCGTTGTGGTTCGAGGGCAGCGACAGGTGGAAGTCCTCGCCCGCGCGCACCTTCACGTCGAGCATGGAGATGGGCGTGAAGGTCCTGGCGGGACCCTTCGCGTCACCGTAGCTCCCGGCGATGATGCGCACCCGGCTGTGCTCCGTGGCCTCCCCGCCTCCTTGAACGGGGACCACCGGAATCTGCTCCTTCGTGATGGGCTGGTAGCCCGGAGCGGACATCTTGTGCTGGCGAGGCAGGTTCACCCAGAGCTGGAGCATGTGGAACGTGCCCCCGCGCCGGGAGAAGTCGTGCTCGTGGTACTCCTCGTGGAGGATGCCGGACGCCGCCGTCATCCACTGCACGTCCCCGGGACCGATGACGCCGGAGTTGCCTGTGTTGTCGCGGTGCGCGACGTGACCCTCGAACGCGAGCGTCACCGTCTCGAAGCCACGGTGCGGATGCCAGCCGACGCCCCGCTGGCCCTTCGCCAGCGCGGGGTAGTCATGGGGCGGATGGTAGTCGAGCAGCAGGAACGGACTGGTCCGCTCCTGGCGCAGGCCGCCGCTCGGAACGAGGGTGTGGACGCGGAAGCCGTCACCCACCCAGTGCAGCTCGCCGCCACCATGGACACTCTCCAGGGTGCGGGGGCGGGTAGTGGCTCGAGGAGAAGTGGGAACGCTGACTTGGGTCGTGGTGCTCATGGTTCCAAACCTAAGAGCCGAGCCCCGTCTGTAAATCGCTCCAGGTCGTGATGCTTTTCATCACGTCGTGTGATGGTCCGCGCCCCCGAGCGCGAGCTGGCACAGCGAGGTGAGCCGGTTCGAGGCCCACGTCGCCACCGGGCCCAGCGGCGTGCCCTTGCGGCGCACCAGGGCGAGCGGGCGCTGGGGTGGGGGACCGCCCTCCCAGGCCGCCAGGCGCAGCGCCACCAGCCGTCCGGCGGCGAGGTCGTCGCGGACGAGGTGCTCGGGCTCGAGGCCCCAGCCGATGCCGCCGACGAGGAGTGAGTGCTTGGTCATCAGGTCTGCGACACGCCAGAGGCGCGAGCCGATGACGCCCCGGTCCGCCGTGCCCGTCTTGCCCTCCGGCAGCCGCTCGCTCAGGACGATTTGGATGGCGGAGGCGAGGTGCGCCTCTGTTGTGAGGACGCCCTTCAGCGCCGCGAGCGGATGCGAGGGCGCGGCGACGGGAATCATCTTGAGGAGCGCGATGGGGCGCTGCTCCAGGCCGGTGAGGTCCAGGTCCGCGCCGGCGATGCCCAGCGTCGCGCGCCGCGCGCGCACGCGCTCCGTCACCGCGGACAGCAGCTCCACCTCCAGCGCCAGCTCCACACCCGGGTGCGTGCGCGCCAGCTCTCGCACGAAGTCCAGCAGTGCGTCGGTGGGGAACATGGCGTCCACCACCAGCGACAGCTTCGTCTCCTCGCCGCTCTTGAGCCGGCCGACCACCGCCTGGAACGAGGCGATGTCCTCGTGGAGTCGCTGCGCCGCCGCGACGACGGCTTCTCCCTTCGCCGTCAGACGCGGGACGCGCCCGCTCCGGTCGAAGAGCCGCAGGCCGAGCTGCTTCTCCAGCCGCTGCATGGCTTGACTGACGGCGGGCTGCCCCTGGCCGAGCTTCCGGGCCGCCGCGGAGAAGCTGCCCTCCTCGGCCACCGCGCGGAGTGTGCGGAGCTGGTCGATGGTGACGCTTTCGAGCACCGCGCGACTGCATCACATCGGCGGCGATGATGCACGAGGGCATCCTCGCGCTACTTCTTCGAGGACAGCCAGGAGACGATGCGCGAGGCCAGCGTCGCGGCGGCGGTGCTCTCCGGGAGGGCGCCCCGGAGCATTTCGCGGGAGATGGCCTCCGCGCGCGCCGATGATGCCCCGCAGCGCTGTCGCAGCGTGTCCCGGGGCAGCTTACAGGAGTGGCACCAGCGAGACATGCCTGCCCAAATGACGTGGAACCCGCCCAGCCCGCGCTTACGGCTCAGCCATACAGCTCGCTCAGCGGTCCCGGCGCGATGCGCGTGCTGCCCTCCTGCCCGAAGGTGTTGAAGTCCGCGTCTCCGAACGCGTGGCCGAGCGTGTTGAAGAGGTTCGAGACCTGCCGGTTCCGGGCCGCGTCGTACTTCGGGTACACGACCGTGCGTCCGTCGGTCTTCAGGCCCAGCGCGTTGCCGCCCACCACGAGCTTCGGCCACTCACGCGAGGTCGAGTGGTGCTGCTCGCCGTTGTCGGACATGAAGACGATCGCGGTGTGATCCAACATCGAGCCGCTCGCGCCGACCTCGGGCGTGGCGGCCAGCGTCCTCGCCAGGTTCGCCACCAGTTGCACGTGACGGCGGGTGATCTCGGCGACGCGATCCCAGTTCTGCCCCGCATCCAGGCCGTGCTGCAGGCTGTGTCGCGGGATGTCGGTCACGTCCGGACCGTAGGCCACGTCGAAGCCCGAGGTCCCCGTCGCCAGCACCACCGTGTTCGTCAGCCCGCCCAGGAGGGACGCCGTGGCGATCTGGAACTGCGCCTCGAACCATTTCAGCGAGTCGGGCGGTGAGCCCGCGCCGGTGATGAGCGGGTTGTCCTTCGGCGCCAGTGGCAGGTAGGGCCGCACGCGGTCCGCCATGCCTTCGAGCTGATCCTCCCGCGTGCGCAGCGACTCGAGGGAAGAGACGTAGCGCTCCAGTTTCAGCCGCTCGTTGGAGTTGCCGCTGAACTCCGCCAGCGCCTTCCGCGAGTCGGCCAGCGCGAAGTCGAAGAGCATCTTGCGATCTCGCCCGTTCGTCGAGCCGCCGAGCAGCGAGCCGAAGGTGCTGTCGAACGCGAGCGACGGGTTGACGATGATGCCCGCGGGCTTGCGGGGTCCGAGCGCGCAGGTCTCGTACACGATCGACACGCGCGCGGAGCTGGTGCCCAGGCGCAGCACGTCGAACGGTGCACCCCGGCGCAGGCGAGGTGCGATCACCGCGTCGAAGGTCGCGCCCGCGCCGTTCACCGCGCAGCTCAGCCCGCCTGTCCCGCTGGAGTGCCCGCCGCCCGCGATGAGGTTCGAGAGCCCCAGCAGCACGGCGGAGCGGTTCACCAGGTCGATGTTGCCGGAAGACGCCGCCAGCGGCCCGAGACTGATCGCGCTGGCGAGATCGTCGCCCTCGCGCACCATCGGCGTGTCCTTGTACGCGTCCCAGAAGATGCGGTCGGAGGTGTTGGCGCGCCCCCCCAGCGCCGCGCGGGTGCCCGTGCTCAGGAGCGCGCGGGGATAGACGCCATTGCACTCGAGGACCAGCACCAGGCGCGCCGGCAACGCTGACGACTGGGCGTAGACGTCGTGGAAGTAGGGCGCGAAGAGGCCGGCGGCCATGCCCTTCAGGACGGTTCGTCGCGAGAACATGGCAGTCACTCTCCAGCCTGCGGCACACGCCGCGTCTTCCAGGTGTCGCTGGTCATCAGCGTGGTCAGCATCTTGGAGAACGAGCCGTTGTTCTGATCATAGGCCTGCTCCATCTGCGTCAGCGTACAGGCGTCGCTCGGGTTCTCCGGGCGGCCCATGAAGTAGCGGAAGGCCTGTCGCAGGAAGCAGCGTTTCACGTGCCGCGAGGCCGCCAGGCGCTCGCTCAACTCCACCGCGTCGCGCACCGGGCCGTCCAGCGCGGGGTCCGGCATCGACGTGAGCGTCGAGCTTCCGTCCGGCGTGGTCCAGCCTCCGCTGGTCGAGTGATCCCGCGCGCGCAGGAAGCCCGCGTGGTTGTAGATCTCGAAGGGCAGGCCGAGCGGCTCCATCAGGCGGTGACAGCCCTGACACTGCGCTCCGGCGGTCGCCTCCTGCAGACGGCGGCGCGCGTTCTTGTCGGGAGCGTGAGCGCCGACCTGGGCCGCCACCTGCACGCTGCTGAGCGGCGGGACGAAGCCGCACAGGAGGTTCTCGCGCACCCACTTGCCGCGGTGGACGATGGACGGATCGTCCTCGAAGTTGCCGCCGTGCGCGGCCAGCCACACCGGGTGGGTCAGCACGCCCGCGCGCTCGGTGGCAGGCAGCGTCTTCCATCGGCCCTCGACGGTCGCCGGGAGGATCTCGCTGACGTTGTAGGGGTGCGAGAGGCCCCTGTGCGAGTCGTACGCCGCGTGCTGCATGGAGGGCACGTAGAAGGTGCGCGTGGTGAGCAGGTTCGCCAGCACGTCTTTATCCTCGACGACCACCCGCGCGATCAGATCGTCGAACTGCTGGATGAAGGTCGGCTCCAGCGGATGGAAGTTGGTGAGCAGGTTCTCGTACGAGACCGCGCTGATGTAGCCGAGCCCCTCGAGCTCGAAGCGCGAGGTCGCCGCCGGGGACTCCTTGAACACCGCGGCCACGTGCCCGTAGCCGAGCCACTCGCGGAAGAAGCCCGCGACGCCGTCACCCAGCCAGTACTGCCCGCGCTTGGAGCGCTGCTCCTCGTTGTAGTCCTGCACCAGATCGAAGCGCGGTGTCCCGTTCTGGTGGGCGTCGACGCCGCCCAGGTACTTCTCGATCAGGGCGGTGGTCGTCGCATCCTGCGTGAGCGAGCCATCCTTTGCGGCGGTGGCCACGTCCGCCAGATGCCCCTCGAGGGGCGCGGAGAAGTAGGGCCACACGAAGCTCGGCGTGGCCGAGGGCGCGCGCCCCGCCAGCGCGTAGGCCAGCTGCGAGCCCAGCTCGAGGCTGGTCAGCTCCACGCGACCGTCGGCCGGCTCGCCGCCCATCTCGCGGCGGAACATGGCGCCGGTCATCATCCACGCGGCGTTGGAGATCCGCGTGATGGAGTCCGCGCGGTTTCGCGGGGAGTAGCTCGGCTCCTGCGCGATGACCTCGGTCGCGAAGGCGGTGAGGCGGGTGAGCTCATCCTCGGTGGGCGGGCGGAAGAAGACGCCGAACTCGAGCATCTGGCCGAGGTGGAAGCGCTTGCAGGAGTCGCTCGGGTTCGCGTCGTCGAACATGCACCTGAAGCGGCTGTTGGTGTAGACACGCTCCATCCGGTTGCCGTCCGGGTAGTTCATCGTCCACGGCGCGGCGGCCTCGCCGACCACCGGCAGGAAGAGCTCCACCGTGGCCTCGTCCAGTGTCTCGTCCGTGGCCCAGGAGCTGTACTGCTCGATGGCGCTGGGATCGAGCGGGTTGTCGTAGAAGCTGAACCCGGTCCAGCTGCGCTCGACCGAGCCACCGACGTTGCGGGTGAACTCGCGCCGGTTCAAGCGGCGGATGCGCGTCGGCGCATCCGAGCGCACGCCTTCGGTGCAACTGAAGAGCGCAGACTGATCGAGCAGGTTGGGCTCGGGCACCACGGTCACGGGCGGGCCGCTTGTGCCACTGCAGAGGGGCATCCCCTCTCCGATCCAGGTCTCGAGCGCGGCGAGGTCGGCTGCGCTCGCGCGCTCATGCGGGGCCGGCGGCATCGGGGACGCGTCGTCGCGCATGCGGATGAGCGCGCGCTGGGCGTTGCTGAGCCTCCCATCCCTCACCGAACTCACCCGCATGTCGTGCAGGGTGCGCAGCGGCATCGTCGCCCCCTGGGTCGGCAGCGCGCCGTGACAGCTGGCGCAGCGCTCGGAGAGCACCGACTGCACCACGCACGCGGCGGCCAGGTTCCCCCCAGGCCCCCCGGGCTCCCCTGGGTTGTCAGGGCCTCCGGTGTTGGTGTTTGGCTCGTTGGAGCCCTTGCACGCAACGAGGCTCAACAGTCCGGCCAGCAGGAGGACGCGATTCATCCTGCCAGACTGGCACGGACGGCAGGTGGGATAGCAAGCAGTCCCTGCAAAACGGGCTCAGACCTGCCTGAGCACCCTGTGGTGCTGCCGGTGGTGGCTCGCAGGTGAAGTTGCCCGGGTTCAGTGGACAGGTGGATCAAGCTGCCAGCGGCAGTCAAGCAATGCGCCAGCACAGCCATCGACCAGGCCCCGACCATGCAGTCACTCCCCGTCAGGCGTAGCCCACGCCTGCTGGGAAACACGGCCGCCCCGTCAGCGGCCCTCCTCGGCCCTCTGCACTCTTCCTCCCCCCTCAACAGGGCCCGTCCCTCTTATGCGTTCACCGTGAAGTGGTTCAACGACGCAAAGGGCTTTGGCTTCATCGCCCAGGTCGGCGGGGGGCCTGACGTGTTCTGCCACCACACTGCAATCCAGTCGGACGGGGCGCAATGCCAGGAAGGTCTACGAAGCGTCAGAAGGAACAGGCGCGCAAGCAGCACCCGCAGGAGAAGGACGCCAAGAAAGAGGAGCGCAAGAAGCTGAAGGCCGAGCGCGGACCTCGTCAGCCGGGCGACGTCAACCCTGACATCGCGGACGTCATCCCCGGCCCTCAACCGCCGCTGGAGTACTGAGTTCCAGCCGTGCTGCCCAGGGTTCGCCACGCACCGTGGAGTGCCCAGGGCGCCCCCTTCCGGGACGGCCAGCAAGCCCCCGGGAGGACGCAGTACCCGTCTCTCCGATCGCTCCAGGTGCGTCCCACCCTGGATTCGAAGCCAGAGGGACCGGTGAGCGTCAAGATAGTTGTCGCGTGAGAGGGTTCAACCGATGCGCTTCATCTCCTGTACTGCCGGGGTGAGGTTCGGCGAGGGGCCGAGACGGACGGGGCCCGCCGGCGTCCAGTCTCGGGTGTCGCGGCTCCAGCGCTCGGGGCGACGGAGTCGGGCTCGCTGATACACCCGGTCTCGCTGGGCGAGGAGCGTGGCCTCGCGGCCGGAATGTCTGTCGTCGGGCGTGACGAAGCGGATGGCGGAGTGTCGGTGCTCGGTGTTGTACCAAGCCACGAAGCGCGGCACCCAGGCACGCGCGTCCTCGACGGAGGCGAAGGGGCGCTGCGGGAAGGTGGGGCGGTATTTCAGCGTGCGGAAGAGGGCTTCGGAGAACGCGTTGTCGTCCGAAACGCGAGGCCGACTGAAGGACGGCGTCACGCCCAACCACTGAAGGGTGGCAAGCAACGTGGCGCCCTTCATGGGGCCACCGTTGTCCGAGTGCAGCACCAGCCCCTCGGGGCAGCCAGCCTGCTCCCAGCAGCGCCGGATGAGGGCTGCGGCATTCTCGGACGACTCTTCCTCGTGCACCTCGAATCCCATGATGCGTCGGCTGAAGACGTCCACCACCAGGTACAGGTAGAGGAAGGCCCCCTTCACCGGGCCCCTCAGGTAGGTGATGTCCCAGCTCCACACCTGATTCGGTCCGGTGGAGAGGTGCTCGCCCCGGGGCCTGGGAGCGGGCGCCTTGGCGCGGCCTCTGTGGGCCAACTGTCCTGCTTCGCGCAGCACTCGGTAGAAGCTCGCCTCGCTGGCCACGTACTCGCCCCGGTCGGCCAGCCTGGGGACAATCTGCTTGGGCGAGACGTCACGGAACTCCTCACTGTTGGCCACCGCAAGAATGCGCCGCCGCTCCAACTCCGAGAGCCGGTTGGCCGGCTGTGTATGAGGACCGCACCGCCCGTCTTGGGCCGAATGGGGTTTCCTCCAGCGCTGAATGGTGCGAGGGGCCACCCCGAGCCGCTCGCAGACGACCTGAAGGCGCACTCCCTTCTGCAGCGCCTCATCGAGGTGAGCGAGCGTCATTTCTCGCTCTTCTCGTCCGCTGCGTCGTCCTCGTCTTCCTGGTGCCTCTCGTCCCAGCCCATTGCCTGAAGTTTTTTTTCGAGCACCAGCAATGCCGCCGTCTCGGCCAGCGCCTTTTCCTTGCGGCGCAGCTCACGCTCGAGCTCCTTCACTCGCTTCTCCGAAGAGGCCAGCCGACGGCGCTGGCTGGCCGTCAGTGGCCCGGAGGACTCTCCCGACAGCGCCCCGGCTGCCGCCTGCCGCCACTCTTTCAGCTGCGCCTCGTGCAGCCCCTCGTGGCGCAGCTGCGCCCCCAACTCCTCTCCCGCAAGCCCCTGGGCCGCCACCAGCACGCGCAGCTTCTCCTCGGGCGTCCACTTCTTCGGGCCAGCGGGCTTCTCCTCGGGCGGGGGCGTCATGGCCGCCAACTTATTCGCCTCCCGCAACCACTGCGACAGCGTCGGCTGGGAGACTCCCACCTGGCGAGCCAACGCCGCGGCACTCACTGCCCCTGGGCCCACCATCCGCTTCACCATCTGCGCCTTGAATGCATCCGTGTACGACACTGCATCCTGCCTGCTCTCGCCCCCGTGGGTGGTCAGCTCGGCTGGTCAGCCGAGGCGACAACTTCCCTGACACAGGGGGGGACTGACGAGCGCCCCTTGCTCAATCCGGGTGTGGGAGGTGCTGAATCCTGCTGGCGTTGACGAAGAAGAGGCCCAGGTCGCTCACCGCCAGCTGGCTGATGCCACGGAGGTCCGGCAGGAGGACGGAGACGCGGCCCTCTTCCTGGTTCCTCCGGTGGATTCCCTGGGCGTGCGTCGAGACGTAGTAGAGGCTCCCCGCGTGAAACCGGAGGCTCGCGGCTCCGGGGGGCAACTCCTGGATGCCGGTGGGCTGGGCTGCTGCGTGCGGCGCAAGCGGGAGATGCACCAACCTACGTGAGGGCTCGTCATCCTCGCCGAACACGGCGAAGGGGCCAATGGGCGTCAGCGCCATCGAAATGGGCGCATATGGGGTTACCAGCCCCTCTTCGTCGGGCCAGGTGAGTACATCCTCTTGGGGGCCTTCCGCCTGGATGTCCAGTCTCACCAGCGCGTTGCTGACCACGAGGGGGGCGGAGCTCACCGTCCTTTTTTCCCGCCAGTAGAAGTACGCCTCACTCAGCATGAGGTTGTACGCCGAATGCACTGGGACTACGGCGACACGTTCAATGGGTCCTGGCGCATCGGCGCTCGTGCGCCAGACTGATTTCGTGGATTGATACGCCTCGTCCAGCCAGTACAGGTGGGGGCCCGCGAGTATTGGCTCTGCGGTGTATCCCAGCTCCAACCCCTCGGTGAGCAGTTCCTTGCTGCCACCTGACCTGGGTACGCGAAAGAGACGGCCCAGTTCACGGTATCCACCGTTCGGGGTCGCATCGACACGCACGTGCTCGATGAAATAGACGTGCGTGGGACCGAGCACGAAGCGGCTGAAGGTGCCCTCCGCCAGGATCGTGGCGGTCTCCTGAGGCTCGCTGATGCGCGTGCGATAAAGCGTTGCCCGAGGCGGCTCGGTGCGCTGTGAGGCTTCGATGAAGTTCAGCACGTAGACCGAGCTGTCATCCACCTCGACCTGCGCGACGTACACTTGGCCAGGCAGTTGCGCGAGGGTGAGTGGCTCTAGGCCATCCGTACCTTCAGAACCCCCGCAACCCCAAATATTCATGATAATGAATGCAGTCGAAATAGCCATTGGAAAGCGCTTCACGTCACGTCCCCCCTGAAAGCGCCGGACCTTCGGTGGAGCAGGTAGGTTTGTCAATAGGGGCTGGGTTGAACTTGTCTGTCCATGCCCAGGACTTCCGCGACCTCGCCTTCGACGAGCTGCGCCGCATGCAGTTCGATCTGGAGACCACCGGCCTGGACTCGTCGCACCACCGCGTC
The DNA here is from genome assembly GCF_006547355.1 of Myxococcus sp. AB036A. Taxonomy (NCBI): domain Bacteria; kingdom Pseudomonadati; phylum Myxococcota; class Myxococcia; order Myxococcales; family Myxococcaceae; genus Myxococcus; species Myxococcus sp. AB036A. The sequence goes on from NZ_VHLC01000099.1 coordinate 32,064, forward strand.
TTCCTCGTGGCGCTCCGGAGCCCGGACGGGGAGACGGAGACAATCGAAGCGCAGGCGGATGACGACTCGGCGGAGGCGGACCTCCTCTACCACCTGGCGGAGCGCGTGCGCGCGTGGGACCCCGACGTCATCGAGAACCACAACACGAGGGCCACCCCAGGCCGCGAGGACTCTCTCACGCTTCAACTGGTCCGAAAATCGGGGGACAGACCAGTGCCTCGCGCCTCCCATTTGGGCGTCCACCGCCGCTTCCCAGTCGGTGGCGCGCCATTGAAGAGCTTGAAAGACATCCCGCTGAAGATTCTCAAACCAACGCTGCGGGCGTCCTCTTCAGCCGGGGGCGTGACTTTTCTGCTTTCTGGGTGTCTGCCTTTGGGCTCCCTGTCGACTCCCATGGGGTAGGACTCACCCAGTTGCAATGTTTCTGGAATGTTATAGGTCTCCTGGCGCTCCCTCCCGGAAGGTGCTGGCCACTCTTGCCGCCCGGCCGGCCTGGGACGGCAGCGCTTACGCAGCGCGATGGCAAAGGGGGATGGATGAGACAGGAAGGACGGAAGTGGTTGGCGTGGGTGGCCCTGGCCATCTGTGCCACCGTGGCGGGCTGCGGTCCTCATGAGGCTCCGGGCGCGGAAGAGGGCGGTCTGGAGACGGCCACCCACGAAGCAGCTCTGGGGGAAATCGTTTCGACGGCGCCTGCCAATCCAGGCTTTTCCAAGAGCGCCGCTGCCAACGTCTTCGCGGCTTCCGCGGGGCCCATCGTTGCTGCGGGTAGTGGCAACCACACGTTGGCAGTGATGCAGGACGGAGCCGTCTGGGCCTGGGGCAACAACATCGACGGCCAACTGGGGGATGGGACGACCACGCGCCGCCTCAGCCCGGTGCAGGTGCTGACGGGGGCTACCGCCATCGCCGCAGGAAGCGCCCACTCGGTGGCTGCGAGGCAGGACGGCACCGTCTGGTCCTGGGGGCGCAACACGAGGGGGCAACTGGGGGACGGGACGACCACCCAACGCTTCATTCCGGTTCAGGTGCAGCAGCTGACGGGCGTCACCGCAGTCGCCGGGGGTTGGAGCCATGCGGTGGCCTTGAGGCAGGACGGCACTGTCTGGGTCTGGGGCGACAACTCCAGTGGCCAATTGGGGGATGGAACGAGCACCCAACGTCTCACGCCGGTGCAGGTGCAGGGACTGTCGGAAGTCACCGCCATCGCCGCGAGCGGGCACCATACAATGGTCTTGCGGCAGGACGGCACCGTCTGGGCCTGGGGCGACAACGGCTCTGGCCAACTGGGGGATGGGACGACGGACCCGCACCCCGCGCCCGTCCAGGTCCAGGGGTTGATGGATGTCATCGCCATCGGCACGAGTGGCTCCCACTCGGTGGCCGTGAGGGAGGACGGCACCATCTGGGCCTGGGGCAGCAACTCCCATGGCCAGTTGGGGAACGGGACGACCTTTGCAAGCTTCAGACCGGAGCAGGTGCAGGGGCTGACGGGGGCTACCGCCGTCGCTGCGAGTCTCACCAACACGGTGGCCTTGCGGCAGGACGGCACCGTCTGGGCGTGGGGCGACAACTCCAGTGGCCAATTGGGGGATGGAACGAGCACGCAACGTCTCACGCCGGTGCAGGTGCAGGGACTGTCGGACGTCACCGCCATCGCCGCGGGTTACCTCTATGCCGTGGCCTCGACGCAGGGCGGTACCGTCTGGGCCTGGGGCAACAACCTCAGGGGGCAGTTGGGGGAGGGGGCGGTCAGCCAACGCTATACGCCAGGGGTGGTGCAGGGG